>JAYQRG010000005.1:42450-56651 GCA_038146245.1 Candidatus Pelagibacteraceae bacterium
GAGAAAAAAAATACTAATAAAAAAAATGAAGAAAAAAGAAAACCCAATGATAATAACTTTGTTATTAAAAAACTAATCATTGATGATTCTATAGTTCATGCAGTCTCAAAAGATCTGCAGTTTGATAAAAAAATTCAATTAAAGGGTATGGAGTTTTCTAATATTGGAAATGTTCCTAATACTACTCATTATAAAGATTTAGCAGCACTAATTTTTACTAACGTTTTACTTCAAATTAATAATCAAATTATCATAAATAAATTAAATCAAAAATTTGGTGATAAAATAGATTCTCTTATTGATAAGAAGATTTTAAATAAAAATGACCAAGAATTTTTAAAGGGCAAAAAAGAAGAAATTTTAAAAAATCTAAATAAAATTATTAAATAAAATTTTTAACTGTATTGAATACGTGATCAGGTGTTATTTTATCCATTGCATTACTATTATGGGTAATCGACTGATATCCTTCAGGAATGATAGGGGTGATAAATTTGGAGTAATCAACGTAGTTGGTTGGCGAATTACCAAATAAACCAAAAGATTTTATTCCTAGGGCACCACTTAAATGCATGAAACCGGAGTCGGAACCGATATACAATTTGCAAGCCTTTAACAAATTTAAAGAATCCTCCATACCCATATGGCATGTGGATTGTAATTGAATATTTGGATTTAATTTTTTTTTTATTTCTTCAAAAAATTCGATATCATTTTTTCCACCAAAAAAACAAAAATCATCTTTTTTTTGTTCATATAAATGGTGAACAAGCTTAACAAAATATTCACTCAACCACTTCTTATCTACTCCCGAGGAGCCAATTCCTATCCCAATCAAATTTGAAATTTTTATATCTTTCCAAAAGATTCTAGAACTTCTTTCAAACGTATTCAATTCAAGCCATTTTTTTGTTTCTTGATAGATTTTATTTGTAATGTTTTCATTTTTTTTAAAAAATTCATAACTATAAATTTTACTTGCACCCAAAAACTTACAAAGTAGCCAGTATCTAAGACTAGAATGCATTACAAAACAGATTTCAGGTTTTATGAAATTTAATTTCTCTTTTAATTTAAAAAAACCAAAAAAACCGTCATGATCCAAACCTTTTTTGTCCCTTTGAATATAGGTAATATTTTTAATATACGGATCGTATTTTAATAAAATTTTTGCATTAGTTCTTTCTTTGGTCAGTACAAATATTTCATAATTGCTATATTTTTTTGCAATCGCATGAATAGAAGATAGAAAAATACAAAAATCCCCCATACCCACTCTTGTTTGAACGATAAGAATTTTTTTCATTATTAATAAGATTTATTATATTAAAAAACTTAAAAGTATTATAATTAAATCCAATGCAAATTCGAAAAAATCATTTTAAACAAAATCTTACTGCTTTTAAAAAACAAATAGGAATTTGGAGTTGTTTAACGAATAATATCATAGCAGAAATTATTGGTATTACCGGTTTTGACTGGGTGGTGATTGATATGGAGCATTCACCAAATGATATTCAGGAAGTTTTAACTCAAACCCAAATCTTACAAGGTTTTCAAACTGAACCAGTGGTTCGTGTTCCGTGGAATGAACCAATTATGGTTAAGCGAATTTTAGATATGGGGGTTCAAACGGTTATTTATCCTTATGTTCAAAATGCTGAAGAAGCAAAACAAGCAGTGGAAGCTACTCGTTATCCTCCAAAAGGAATAAGAGGAGTGATGTCAGCAGCAAGAATGAATAAATATGGACATGTAACTGATTATTATCAGGCAGCAGAAAAAGAAATTTGCGTGTTAGTTCAATGCGAAACCAAAACTGCAATCGAAAATATTCCTGAAATTGCAAAAGTAGAAGGTGTAGATGGAATCTTTATAGGGCCAAGTGATGTTTCCGCATCCATTGGAAAAATTGGGCAATTCGAAAGCAAAGAAGTGCAAGATCTAATTAATAAAGCTTTAGATTTGTGTAAAAAACACAAAAAGCCAGCAGGAATTTTAACTGCAAAAAAAGATTATGCACAAAAATATATTAAAGATGGCTATACCTTTGTAGCTATAAATAGTGATACGAACTTATTCGCAAGAGGCGCCGAAAGTCTTTTAAAAGAATTTAAATAAAATTTTAATGAAAATTAAAATGTTTTCAGACACCATTTGTGGCTGGTGTTACATCGGAAAACTTAGATTGGTGAAAGCACTAAAAGAATTAAATTTAGATACAAGCATGGTAACCCACGAACCTTTTCAATTAAATCCTCAAATGCCAATGAATGGTATGGATAGAAAAAAATACATTACCGAAAAATTTGGAAGCAAAGAAAGTGCAAATCAAATTTATTCTAATATGCAAAATCACGCAAATGAAGAAGGATTAAGTTTTAATTGGGACAAAGTGAAAGTGACACCGAATACTACGAAATCCCATATTCTTATTGATCTAGGACAAGAAGTGGGAAAGCAAAATCAAATGATTGAAGAAATTTTTAATGCATACTTTATTCGGGGAGAAAATATTGGAGAAGATGAAGTTCTGCTTGCGATCGCAAAAAAATTTAACTTAGAAGAAGAAAAAGTTAAAGAAAGTATGAATGATAGTAAATTGCAAAAGAAAATTTTAGAAAAAGATACGAGAGCCAAACAACTTGGAATTACCGGAGTACCATTTTTTGTAATAAACGATAAATATACCTTGTCAGGTGCTTATCCAGTAGAGCAAATTAAATCAGCAATTGAAAGATCTAATTCATGAAGAAAAAAAAAAATAAAAAAAGGAAAGCTTTTCAAAAAAAAATAAAGTTAAAAAAAAATTTTAAAAAAAAAATTTTTAAAAAAAGCAAGCCTAAAAAAAAGAAAATAAAAAAAAGAATAAAAAAAAGTTTCTTCGAAAAAATTTTAATTCGGATCAAAGATTTCTTTTTCCGAATCTTTTTAAAATACAAAATTTACTTTGAAAAAATAAAATCTAAATATGATAAAAAAGCAGAATTAAGATTAAAAAAACTATTATCTTTAGAAGAAAAGTTTCGCCAACAAAAACTAAAAGAAATCGAAAGATCACGTATTGAGTTAATTAAAGATTTAAAGCAACAAGAACGAAAAAAAATTTACGATCTTAAAGACCATTTATGGAAAATGGGGGATCGATTTCAAACTATTAGGGAGCGGTATAAAGAATATAGACAAAAAATAAGAGACAAAGAATTAGCAGAACTTGAAATTAGAAAGCAGTCGAGAGAAGAAGCTCGGGCTATCCTAGAGGCTCAAAAAGCGGAGCATTTATTAAAACAAAAATTAGAAGAAAGATTAGATAAATATTCAAGAAACATGAAGTCCATTGTTTTTCAGATTAATAAACGATACCTCGCAAAAAAAAGATCACCACTTCGCTTTGTAAATAATATTGCGGAAAGTGGAGAATGTTTAATTCGAAATGATGATGCACCATCCGATAAAGATTATTTATTTTTATTATTTGTGGAAGGGGAAAAAGTAGAAGACCGTTTGGTTAATCCTATAAACCTGGATGATAAAACAGATATGACAAAGTCTGTAAATTTTCAGCCTAAGAATATATTTCAAGCGTCAGATTATATTATTGATAGACTTGCAACGATGTTTGAAAATGAGAGAAAATTAAAACAGTAAATTATTTTACAGTAGATTTTACGTAACCAATCGATTTGATTTTACCTTCAAATAATCCATTTTTTTGAATAGGAACTACTCCAACAGTAGAGCCTGTAAAAACATAAAAATCTTTATTTAAATTTACTTTATCTTTTAAAACTTTATTTAGTACCCAAACCAAAGATTTAACAGGGCTATCATAAACTGCTTTGGTATTTCCATTTGAAACCTGACCACTTTTTTTATTTTCTAATTTAGTTTCTAAATTGTGAAACGGTAATTTTTTGTATTTTATACCTTTGCCAATAATAAATTTAATATTAGCTCCAAAATCACTAATGAGGTCTCCTAAGTATTTAATTCCTTTTTTCTTTTGTCGGTAACCTACTAGTTCAATACACGCACCCAAAGATTTTATGAATTTAGAAACGTTTTTTTCAGTGATTTTTTTTCTAAAGTTAAAAAAAGAATTTTTAATTAAGTAAAAAACTTCAAGTTCGATACCCATGGTATATTTTGGAAGCTTAATCGTTGCTCCAGATTTTAATAAATTTTTTTTAAAAATAGCTGCATAAAAAGGTTCTTTTTCACCCATTTTCTTTAGCATCGCTTTGCCTGTGCCACCTGCTTTAAAACCAATAATAGGAGAGCGAACTAAGGATTCTGAAATTTTTCTTAATTGGTTAGAAATTTTTGAATTCTTGGTAATTGATTCAGAGATTGGACTAATCGCCTTATTGTTTTGAAAGGCATGAGCTAATTTTTTTGCAATAGGTAATAATTTTTGTGACATTGGGATTACTTTTTATTCAATAGTTTTATAATTATCAATGTTTAAATTGTTTAATTAATTTCTTTGATTTTTTACTTAATTTAGATTTTTTGCGAAAGCTTCTATCTTTCCTAGATTTTCCAGAATATCTCTTGCTCATTAATCTCTAAAATTAATAAATTCTACAGGCTGTTCTAATGGCATGGATCTTATCATCGCAATGGCTTCTTGAAGATCATCTTTTTTTTTACCATCGGCTCTTAGTTCGTTTCCTTGGATTTTAATTTGCACCTTTATCTTTGATGTTTTGATTTGATTAATAATTTTTTTTGCTATTTCTTGTCCAATTCCTTCTTTAAGCTTTATAATTTGTCTTTTAGTAGAACCCGATGCCTCGATAGATTCTTGAATATCCAGCATACGAGGGTCAATTTTTCTTCTAATTAAATGATTTTTGATAAGATCATTAACCTGTTTTAATTTTAATTCGTCAGGTGCCACAACTGTAATATTGTTATCTTTTTTATTATGATCAATCACAATACTGAGTCCTTTAAAATCATATCTTGTAGAAATTTCTCGCTTACAATTTTCAAGAGCGTTTACTAACTCCTGTTCATGAATACGGCTTACAATATCAAAAGATGGCATAGAATTTTTTTATTTTATCTTTATACCTAAATTTTGAATGATGAAAAAGAATTTTGATTACATTGTCATTGGTGCAGGATCAGGGGGAGTAAGGTTTGCTCGTCTAATGGCAAAAACCGGTAAAAAAGTTTGTTTAATTGAAAAAAGCAAAGTAGGAGGAACTTGTGTTATTAGAGGCTGCGTTCCTAAAAAACTTTATGTTTACGCATCTGCTTTCGAAGATCAAATTCAAGATGCCAAAACCTTTGGCTGGAATATCAATCTTCTTCCAAAACATAATTGGAAAAATTTAGTAAATAAAAAAAATAATGAAATAGATAGATTAAACAAAATTTATATTAATAATTTAACCAAAGCTGGGGTTGTCCTTTTTCAAGATGAGGCAACTTTGCTTACAAAAAATTCTGTTTTATTAAAAAAGAAAAAAACAAAAATTACTGGAAAAAACATCATTATAGCAACAGGGTCCTCACCAAATATACCAAATATTAATGGCGCAAATCTTGGAATTACCTCAGATCAGTTTTTTGAGTTAAAAAAACTTCCAAAAAATATATCCATCGTTGGCAGTGGTTATATTGCAATTGAATTTGCATTTTTGCTCAAAAACTTAGGTTATGATGTTAATTTAATCATTAGAAAAAAAACAATTCTCAATGAGTTTGATGAAGATATTGGAAGCAGAATATTAGAAGCGGCAAAAGCTAAAAAAATTAAATTATTCGATGAAAGTTATTTACTAAGTCTTACCAAAAATAAAAACTTTATTTATGTAAAAACCAATAAAGGAACTATTAAAACTAATCTTGTTATTTATGCTATTGGTAGATCTCCTAACCTTTCTTCTTTACAACTAGAAAAAATAGGGGTGAAAACAAATTCCCATAAAGCAATTAAGGTTAATTCAAAATCTCAAACTACGATATCTAATATCTATGCATTAGGGGATGTAACTAACCGAAAAAACTTAACCCCTGTTGCAATCCGGGAAGCTGTTTATTTATATGATTATTTTACAACAAAAAAAGTTAAGACTTTAAATTATAAAAATGTAGCTTCTGCAATTTTCACTCAACCAGAGGTAGGTGTTATCGGTTATAGCGAGAAAGATTTAATACAATTAAACAAAAAATATAAAATACTAAAAACTGAATTCACCCCAATGAAATATGCTTTTTATAAAAAGAAAAAAAATAAAGTATTTATCAAAGTAATCTATGAACCAAAAAGTGAAAAAGTTTTAGGGGCAATTTATATTGGAGAAGGTGCAGCAGAAATTATTCAAACTCTAGCAATTGCCATCACCAAAAAATTAACTTTAAAAGATCTTAAGCTGACCGTGCCAGTTCATCCGACTTCTTCAGAAGAACTCGTGACTTTAGTTTAACTACTTTAGGAGCGGTTTGTGTTTTGCACTTTCCACAATCCTTTAAAAGCAAACAATTTATTTTAGCCGTTTTATATATGCACATCGAATCAGCTTGTTATATAATAAAATCTCCTTCGTCCAAAGAGGTTTTTATTTCATATCGGTGGTAATATCCTGAAAGGTACCACCAGTTAAATTTTGCAGCAGCGAAGGACCTATGGGAAAAATTAACTCTGCAACACCCGCAGCGCAAAAAACTTTTTCATAATTTTTAAAATCTTCATCTATCATACATTCCAATTTTTGTTTTAAACCCACAGGACATACTCCTCCAATCGATATACCAGTAACAGCTTTTACTTCATTTGCATTTGCCATTTGCACGGAAAGACTTTTTTTAATTTTTTTAATTTTATCAAAGGATAATTTTTTATCACCAGAGACCAGACACAAAACGAATTCTTCATCGGATTTGATAACTAAGGATTTACAAATATGAGCAACTTCTACACCCATGGCTTTTGCTGCCATTTGAGCGGTATGCCCACTTTCCCCAAGATTCTGTATTGAAATGGGAGGATTTAAATTATCTAAGACTTGTTTAATTCTTAGAACGTAACTTTTTTTCAGAAAATCACTCGGCATTAAACTTTGGAATTTTCAATAATATGATCTGCAAAAGCAAAAGATGCAGACCATGCTGGACTAATCGCATTGATGATATGAGTAGAGTATTTTTCATGAAGAATGACAAAATCATTTACCAATGTCTTACTATTTGGATCAAAAATTTGAGAGCGAATTCCAATTTTCTTATTAGTGACTTCCAAATCACTAGTTTTTAAATTTTTAAACATTTTATTTACTTCACTTAAAAAACCACTTTTAAAAATAATTTTAAATTCTTTGAATGCTAACGTTCGTAGTTGATTTTCATTAAAAATAATTTTTTTAAAAAAACTAAAAAATAATTCCAAAAATTCTTTTAGATTAGAATTAAAAAAACCATCATAAGCTTCTCTTCCAAACACAGGGGTAGAGCTTGGCCCTAAATAATAATTTCCATCTTTATCCATGGAGGAATGTAGACCTAAAAAAGGATACTCTAAATCTGGTATAGGATAAACGAGATGGTTTAATTTAAACTCTGTATTTTTAACTTTCCAATATTTTCCTTTAAAAGGTAAGAAACTGTAGCGAAACTTAATATTCGAATTTCTTGCTAAAATATCAGCACCAAGACCTGCGCAGTTAAAAATATGCTTAAAAGAATATTTACCTACATTTGTAATAACTACTTGATTTTGATCTATAATATTTAAAACCTTCTCCCCATATAAAATATTTACTCCTAAGTCTTTAAGTTCCTTAATCAAACAAGAGGATACTTCTTTGGGATCGGCAATGGAGGTAAATGGAACAAATAGACAATAAGGATAAGAAGATTTTAAATTTGGCTCTAACTTTTCTGCCTCTTCTTTTGTAATCCTTTCAATTTTTACCCCATTTTTTATGCCACGGTCGTATAAAAAATCTAAATTACCATAGGAGGTATCTGCGTTAGCCACAAGAATCTTACCGCATTCATGAATCCATAAATTATTTTTCTTAATATAGTTTTTTAATTCTACAGAACCACTCACGCATAATTTTGCTCTTAGGCTTCCAGGCTGGTAATAAATACCACTATGAATAACACCGCTATTTCGACCAGAGCCGTGAGATATGGAATTTGTCTCTTTTTCTAAGATAGTTATTTTGCAATCAGGATATTTTTTTTTTAATTTGTATGCTAGAGTTAAGCCTATTATTCCACTACCAATGATGATAAAATCAGAGACCATGTTTTTAAAAAAATATCTTTTTTTATTTTTACTTCCAGTTTTATTACTATCTAGTTGTACTTATATCGACAAAAAAACCCAAGAAGCAATGGATAAGGAACAAGGGCTTTTGTCTAAATACTTAAGTAAAAAATCTAGCGTTCTTAAACAAGATCTTGGAGAACCAGATAAAATAGTTCCTGAAAGTCCATATAAAATTTATGTTTACGATAAAAAACAATTTATCATTAATTGCAAAAGAGAATTTTATATTAACGCTAAAACCGATATCGTAGAAAAATTTACAAGTTCTAATTGCCGTTAGCAAGTGATCAATAAGAATTATCACGACATCGTAAATTTAATTTCTGAAAAAATAATTCACTTAAAAAAAAATAAAAAAAATTTATTTTGTTTATTATCTGGTTCGCAAGGATCTGGAAAAACTACCTTTTCTTTTTTTCTCAAAAAAAAACTAACCCAAAAAAAACTAAAAGTACTTGTTTTATCCATTGATAATTTTTACTTAAGTAAACAAAAAAGATTACAGCTATCAAAAAAAATTTCTCCATTATTTAAAACTAGAGGAGTTCCAGGCACACATGATTTAAAACTTTTAATTAAAATCTTAAAATATTTTAAATCCAATAAAAAAATTACTTACCGTTTTCCTTATTTCTCCAAAAGTCATGACGATATTTTAAAATCTAAGTATATGAAGCTTCTTTTTCCATACGATGTTTTTATTTTAGAGGGATGGTGCGTAGGTATCAAAGATGTTTCCCCTAAATATTTATTGAAACCAGTAAATTCTATGGAAGCCAAATTAGACAAAGATCTTATCTGGAGAAAATACGTAAACCAAAAATGTAAAGAGTATTATAAAAAAATATTCTCTAAAGCAGATCATTCCTTATTTTTAAAAATACCTAATTTTCATCACGTATTTCGTTGGAGAAAGCAACAGGAGCAGCAAATACCAAAAAGCTTAAGAATGAATGACAAACAATTAAAAACTTTTATTAGTTTTTATGAAAGAATTACAAAAAATTTATTAAAAAAATATAAAAGCTATTTTCAATCCGTAATACAGGTGCTTCCTAATCATAATTTTAAATTAATCAAATAAAGATGAAAACAAAGATTTATGATGATGATGGAAATCTAGTAGAAATTGATGTGAAAAAATTTTACAGGCATTTATTAAAATACCATGAACACGGAACTTCCATTCATGAAGAAAATGGTCATTATTTTAGGGTCGATAATCAGTTTAGAGATAAAATTAAAAAACTTCTTAAAAATTAAATTACTGAATAGTAATTCTATGCATCACACGGTGCGCTCCCGTAAAATCATTCACAGGATTATGTAATACGGCATGATTATTCCATAAAGCTAAACAATTAGGTTCCCACTCAAAACCGTAAACAAATTCGTCTTTGGTTTGATGATGAAATAAAAATTCTAATAATTTTTTACTTTCGCTGTCTTCTACATCGCAAATTTTAATTACGTGACCTGGTGACAAATATAATGATTTTTTTCCATTTCTTTCATTTTTTTTAACAATACCGTGAATTGCATTTAAAGATTTTGGATCAATGCCCGTTCCTTTTTCTGCCACACGATTGGCTCTAGTTTTAGAAATAGGACCATCGGCACTGAATAACGCTTTTAAATTTTGAATTTTATTTTTGTATTCTTCAGTTAAATTTTTGTAACTTAAATATTGGGAAGCAAATAACGTATTTCCCTTTCCTTTTTCAGGAGTTTTTATGGAGTAAAGCATCGTATATCTTGGCGGTTCCTTAGTATAGGTAGAGTCGGTATGCCAGCCTTCCCCAAACATGATTTTTTCATCTGGTTTTTTTTCTACTACAGTTATTTGCGGGAAACCTTCTAACCCTTTCAGCATAGGATAGTCAGCTAAAACACCAAAATGTTTTGCAAAATTAATATATGATTTTGAATCTAGTTTTTGTTTTCTAAAAAAAATCACCCCATAATCTGCCAGCGCATCTTTTATTTCTTCGATTGCTTCTTTATGTACATTAGATAAATCTGTCTCGATAAAAGCACCCACTTGGTTACTTGTTGGAGTTACTTTAATATGCTGGTACATAATGTTATATTTAATAACTGATTAATTTAACTGTCAATGAAAATGAATTTTAAAATAACTCAAATATTATTTAAATTCTTCATTTTTTTATTTGTACTTCTTATTAACTTTTCAGTTTATGGTGAGGAAAGACTAAAACCTAAAGATTACGATAAGTTAGTTGATCTAGGTTATCAAAAGCTCGATGCTTACGCTGATGATTATTCAAAAGGAAAAACATATTGGTTTACACTAGAAGAGCATTTGTCTGTCCAACCCAAATATCTAGCATTGCTAGGACAAACGATGAAAGTAAATGGCAAAGAATCTGTGCAGCAGCATATTTACAATAGCAAACACCATTTCTTTGGAGATGTAGAAAGTAAATGCGTTAAAGAAAAAACAAAAGATTCTTTACTTGGCTCTATTATTGGAGATTGTAAATATTTAAAACCAAAAACTATTGATGATAGTAATATTTCCAAAGAAAATTTTGCTCAACTAGCACTAGATCATTGTACTGAAACCAAAGTAAAAAAACTTACAACTGAAGACGGCAAAGAATTAAAAGTTTCCGACACTAAACCTTGCTATATTAAATATATTAACTTTTCTAAATACGAATTTGCAAAAGTTTTAAAAGAAGTGGGAAAAGAGAATAAAGTCCAAAATCAAAAATCAAAAAAAACAAATTCTGAAGATATGGAAAAATATAAAAAACAATGTGAAGATTTAGGTTTTAAACCTAAAACCGAAAAATTTGGCGAGTGCGTTTTAAAATTGATGGAAAAAAGTTAATTTGCTTTATTAATATAATTTTTTAACTCAGAATACTCTTCACATTTACACTTTTCTAATTTTATCAAGATTTCTTTTGCTAAATTGATTCTTTTGGTATCGACGTATAATTCTCCAATATATTCTAGCGCTCCCTTATGATCAGGGTTTATTTTCAGAGCTTTTAAATAATATTCTTCTGACTTTTTAAAATTTTTTATTTTTCGAAGACCAAAAGCATATTCCGTTAAAATATCAGCATCTTTTTGATATTGGCTTTTTTTTAATGTTTCTTCTAAGAGCGCTACCGCTTCATTAAATTGATTTTTTTCTATAAGTTTTTTGGCTTTGTAATAGCCATCCGGTTTATCCCAAGAAGTGTTATCTTCTGTACCGGCAGAAAAACCTTTAAAACTAAAACAAGTAAAAATAATTAAAATTAAAATTGTTTTTTTCATAAAAAGCAAAGATATACTAAATTTAAATGGAAAGTATTTATAAATCAGATGTAGTGGTAGTTGGATCTGGTGTTGCTGGATTAATGGTAGCTATTTCTCTGCGCCCTAGGAAAGTAACCTTAGTTACTAAGAGAAAACTTGGAGAAATGTCCTCTAGCTATTGGGCACAAGGTGGGATTGCTGCTGCAACTTTAAAAGAAGATAGTCCAAAGGCTCACTTTGAAGATACGATAAAAGCAAGCTCAGGTTTAAGTGAAAATGATGCAGTAGAAGCTATTACCTCTCATGCTTTGGATGTGGTTAATTTTTTAAAGTCTATAGGGGTTCATTTTGATTTAAGAAATAATAAATTAGACTTGTCCAAAGAAGCAGCGCACTCTTTTCGAAGAGTTTTAAAAGTAAATGGAGATCAATCAGGAAAATTTATAGTCGAGCATTTAATTAATCACGCAAGATCCTTAGATCATATTACCTTTGTGGAAGATGTATCCGTTGATCATGTGCTTCAAGATGAAAATATATGCCAAGGAATTATGGGTCATATTCATAAAGATGAGATCGCAGATAACTTTGTTTTTTTTCAAGCACCTAATGTCGTGTTAGCCACAGGAGGTCTTGGAAGTATTTATGCCTACACAACAAATCCTAGAGATGTTTATGGGGAAGGAATTGCTATGGCTGCAAATGCTGGAGCAGATCTTGTTGATTTAGAATTTGTTCAGTTTCATCCAACTGCTTTTGATATTGGATTAGACCCAGCACCATTATTAACAGAAGCAATAAGAGGAGAAGGTGGCTACATTGTAGATGATCATAACGAAAGATTTATGTTGAGCATTGATCCTTTAGGTGAGCTCGCTCCAAGGGATGTGGTAGCTAGAGCTATACATCAACATAAAATCAAAGGGCGTTCTACCTTTTTAGATTGTAGACATTTTAAAAATGATTTTAATAAAATGTTTCCAACTGCCGCTAAATTTTTAAAAGATGCAGCTATTGATCCTAAAAAAGATTTAATCCCAATTACTCCAGCAGCTCACTATCATATGGGAGGTGTGAAAGTAAATTTAGAGGGACAAACCTCCGTAGAAGGCCTTTGGGCATGCGGTGAATGCAGTTCTACTGGTGCACACGGTGCAAACAGACTTGCTAGTAATTCTTTATTAGAAGCTTTTGTATTTGGAAAAAAAATTGCAGATTCTATTAATTCTAAATTTGCAAAAACTAAAAAATTTAACATTGATTTTCAAAATTATATTCCTAAAGAAAAAACTATTAGCAAAATAAGAGCTAAAAAATATATTTGGCAGCTTCGATCGACGATGAGTAAATTGGTTGGAGTAGAAAGAAATAGTTTCACTTTAAATTCAGCTTTTGTTGAATTTGATCGAATTGAAAGAGAAACCGAACATTTATCTGCAAAGTTAAAAGATATGTTGTTAGTTTCAAAACTAATTACTTATGCGGCTCTTCAAAGAAAAGAAAGCAGAGGAACACATTACAGATCCGATTTTCCATTAAAAAACCACAATCTGAATCAAAGAAACACTTTTAAACTATCAGATTTAAAAAAATATTCTGAGGATAAAACAAATAAAATAGAAATAGCTTAAATATGGAACG
This sequence comes from Candidatus Pelagibacteraceae bacterium, assembly GCA_038146245.1. Classification (GTDB taxonomy): domain Bacteria; phylum Pseudomonadota; class Alphaproteobacteria; order Pelagibacterales; family Pelagibacteraceae; genus JAYQRG01. The sequence continues at coordinate 55,658 of JAYQRG010000005.1, forward strand.
AATTGTTTATGTAAATGGAAATTTTGTAAATGAAAATGAAGCAAAAGTTTCTATTTTTGACCGCGCACTTTTATTTAGCGATGCAGTTTATGAAGTAACTTCGGTCATCAATGGAAAATTAATTGATTTTCACCATCACATGAAACGATTAGACCGTTCCATGGGGGAACTAGAGTTTCCAAAAAAATTAGATCATGACACTATTTTAAGATTTCATAGAGAACTCGTCGAAAAAAATAATATCACCGAAGGTGTAGTTTATATGCAAGTATCGAGGGGCGTTGCAGAAAGAGATTTCAATTTTCCAAAGGATAGCAAATATACCGTTACTGCTTTTACTCAGCATAAAAAATTAATAGAAAATGATGCTGCTACAAAGGGAATTAAAATTTTACTACTAGAAGATTTACGTTGGAAACGATGCGATATTAAAACTACGCAGTTACTTTATCCTTCATTTGCAAAATCAAAAGCAGTTGCCAAAGGATATGATGATGCTTGGATGATAAGACAAGGTTATATCACCGAAGGCACCTCTAATAATGCGTGGATTATTAGAAGAGGAACCATCATCACAAGACAAACAGACAATTTAATTTTATCAGGAATTACAAGACAAGTAGTAATTGAAACAGCAGAAGAGTTAAAATTAAGGGTAGATTTTAAAGGATTTACTCAACAAGAAGCGCAAGATGCAGATGAAGCTTTTATCACTAGCGCTACCACCTTTGTAACTCCAGTTGTTAAAATCAATGAAAGAAACATATCAGGTGGACAACCTGGAAAAATCACAAAACTATTAAGAGAAAATTATATCAAAAAAGCGACAAATACCGCTATCTAAGAATCGTTTTACGCGAATAAACCAATAAGCGATTTAATAATAAAACGAATAAGATTAACTTTAAAGAGTGTGCTTAAATTTGCTCTTGTCTGTCCCCTGTTAGTAAGATTTAAGCACACCAAAAAATTCATACCTGATACGACTATTTGA
>JAYQRG010000005.1:57455-60092 GCA_038146245.1 Candidatus Pelagibacteraceae bacterium
ATTCAGGGTCTATAAAATATAGGCCCTGAATTTATTTCTTCTATCGGTGTAGTAATAAAATAATTAGTCCTAAAATAAAAATACCTATTCCTAGAATTTCTATTTTACTAATTTTTTCTTTGAAAACATATCTTGAAGAAAAATAACTAAATAATAATTCGATTTGACCCACGGCTCTTACAATAGAAGATTGAATTAAAGTAAAAGCATAAAACCAAGAGAGGGTTGCTAAAAAACCTGCAAAGCCTGCAGCTAAACATTCGTATTTGTTTATATAAAGTTTCTTAAACTGATCTTTTTGAAAGAAATAAATATAAATAGTCATAATAATTGTTTGAAAAACGACACTAAAAAATAAAGTGCATAATGCTTTATCAAAATTACTATCAAATTCTTTTAGACTAAGAGATGCCGCTCTAAAACAAACAACACTTAATCCTAGAAAAAAACCAGTTAACAAACCTACAAAAGTAGTCTTAGAAAATAAGTTTTTAAAAAATAAATTTATATTTTTTACCGTAAATACAATGATCCCAACCGTGGATAATATAATTCCAGCAACTGCGGTTGAGTTAAGTTTATCTCCCATAATTATTAATTCTAAAATTGCGATTTGTATAACTTCTGTTTTGCTGAGAGAGGTACCCACAATAAAATTAGAAAATTGAAATAGATAAAGAAGTAAAGAAGTGAAAATTATTTGAGCAATCGAACCTGATACCAAATAAAAAATAAAATCATGATGAGTAAGTAAATCCGTAATAATTTTAGTATTTTGAAAATATCCAAAAAATAAAATGAGAGTAAATGGTAAAGAAAATACAAATCTAACATAAGTAGATGCAACCGTTGAAATTTTTTTATTAATATTTTTTTGAAGTGAGAACCTTAAATTTTGAAGAAATGCTGCAAATATCGTTACAATAATCCAATTCATTTTTAAAAAAGTTTTATTATAATTAAAAAAAAAATGAGTAGCGAAAAAGACCCAAATAAACAATCGAATAATATAGATCCCATTGAAATTGAGGAGTGGATAAAGTCTTTAGAAAGTGTGGTTCAAAGATCAGGAAGAGAAGGAGCTAAAGCTATTATTGAAGCTGTAGAAAATAGAGCAAAAGAGCTTCGAGTTTTATATCAATCGATTCCTTATTCTCCTTATAGGAATACCATCTCTCAACACGAACAAGGAGTTTATCCTGGAGATTTAAAAATTGAAGAAAGAATAACCTCGATCCTTCGATGGAATGCTCTTGCTATGGTGATGAAATCAAACCAAATGTATGGAGAGGTAGGTGGACATATTGCAAGTTATGCATCTTGTGCTGAAATTTTTGAAATGGGATTTAATCATTTCTTTAAAGGAGGAGAGCATGCGGATTTAGTTTTCTTTCAACCACATTCTTCCACAGGTGTTTATGCAAGAGCCTTTCTAGAAGGTAGAATTTCTGAACATCAATTAAATAATTTTAGACATGAAGCAAAAGAAGACGGACTTTCTTCTTATTGTCATCCTTATTTAATGAAAAACTTCTGGAACTTTCCAACTGGTTCTATGGGAATAGGACCACTGAATGCAATTTACCAAGCTAGATTTTTAAAATATTTATCTAATCGTTCTCTTTATAAAACCGACAAACATGTCTGGGGTGTGTTTGGAGACGGGGAAATGGACGAACCTGAAAGTTTAGCAGGACTTTCTTTTGCTGCTCGTGAAAAATTAGATAATTTAACTTTTATTATTAATTGTAATTTACAAAGATTAGATGGCCCAGTTCGTGGGAACGGACAAATTATTCAAGAGCTAGATTCTTTATTTGCCGCAGCAGGCTGGAATGTCATTAAAGTTTTATGGGGATCAGAATGGGATAAGATTTTTTTAATGGATAAAAATCATTCTTTATTAAAACGTTTTGCATCTACGGTCGATGGAAAATATCAGACTTTGGGAGCAAGAGATGGAGCTTATAATTTAAAAAATTTCTTTGGTGAAGATCCTGAAGTTTTAAAATTAGTATCCTCTATGACCGATGAAGAGATTGATAAACTTAAAAGAGGAGGTCATGATTTTAAAAAACTTTATGCTGCCTTTAAACAAGCAAAAGCTAATAAAGGAAAACCAACTGTTATTTTAGCAAAAACTAAAAAAGGCTACGGTATGGGTAAAGCAGGAGAATCTAAAATGACAGCTCACCAAGCAAAAAAATTAGATATTGATGCATTAAAAGAATTTAGAGACCGTTTTCAAATTGAACTATCCGATGATCAGTTAGAAAAATTACAATTTTATAAACCAGCAGAAAATTCAGAAGAAATTCAATACTTAAAAAAACGAAGAGAAATCCTTGGAGGATTTATCCCAAATCGAAATTATCAAGATATAAAAATTGAAACTCCAAAACTGGAAGATCATGCTAAATTTTTAATGGAAGAAAGTGATAGGGAATATTCCACAACCACAGGTCTTGTTCGAATGATGGGAAATGTTTTAAGGCACAAGCAACTGGGTCCAAGAATGGTCCCCATTGTTGCAGATGAAGCTAGAACCTTTGGTATGGCAAATTTATTTACCCAGATTGGAATTTATGCACCAGAAGGACAACTATATGAGCCAGAAGATTCTAGTTCTATTTTATC
>JAYQRG010000006.1:0-55523 GCA_038146245.1 Candidatus Pelagibacteraceae bacterium
AGACTTTGGTATGCAAGACGTTTCTAAGCATTATCACTTAGGAAGCTTCCACCAATCTCAAGAGATGTTTGAAATGCACTTCAATAAAGCGAAGTACAATAGTTTATCACCAGCTCACCAAGCTATCTTAAGATATGCTGCTGAAGCTGCAAACAGTGATAACTACTGGAAAGCATTAGTTAGATATTCAAATGACCTTGGTAAACTTATGAGTGACCATGGTGTTAATGTTTATCAAACTTCAGACGCTATCCTAGATGCTCAGTTAAAAGCTTGGGATGATGTTATGAAGGACTTTAGAAAAGATGCATTGTTTGATGAGATCGTAAGATCACAACAAGCTTATGCTAAAAAAGTCATGAAGTACTTGTTTATGAACCAACCTAATTACAGATTGGCTTACACAAGAACATTTGGTGACCCAACTAAAGTTAAAATCTAATTATTTAAGATTTTATTAAAAAAGGGGGCTAACAAAGCCCCCTTTTTTTTCTAGCAACAGAATTTAGAAAGGTATAAGCATACGCAGGCTAAGGGGATGAATTCGTATATTAAATTTGCTGATCATTTAAGTATTGCAACGGGCAAAGCTTTTGCTTGGTGCATTTTTATTTTAACATTTGGAACTGTGTTTGAATGTTTTATGTCGTTTATTTTAAACACCCCTACACTTTGGAATTTTGACTTTAGTATCGAAATGTATGGAGCTTTATTTTTTATGGCAGGAGCTTACGCGGTTGCTTTACAAGCTCATGTTCGAGGAGATGTTTTTTACCGATTGCTTTCGGTTCGAACTCAAGCAAAAATTGACTTTGTTTTATATTTCTTATTTTATTTTCCAGGGATTGCCGCTTTAGCTTACAAAGGTATAGAGTATGCAGGAGAAGCATGGCACGCAAGAGAGACTAGTTGGAACAGTCCTGCTCAAATTCAAATTTATATGTTTAAGACACTTATTCCATTAGCTGGATTTTTGCTTCTCATTCAAGGTGTAGCAGAAGTATTTAGATGTGTTATCGCTATGAGAGATAATAAATGGCCAGCCAGAGAAGATGATGTTGAAGAGACAGAAAAAAAACTAATCAAACAGAAAAATTAAAATAACCAATATGGTTTTAACGAATCCAGATGTAGCACTAATTATGATGGGAATATTCCTGTTCCTAGTTTTGCTAGGATTCCCTATCGCATTTACTTTATTAGCTATGGGATTTGGATTTGGTTTTTATGCATATTTTGATCCTACAAAAGCTTTTTTTGCCAACAGAATTTTTGATTTAGTAGTTCAAAATACTTTCTCTGTAATGAGTAACTATGTGCTGATTGCCGTACCATTATTCTTATTCATGGGTTACGTAGTAGAACGAGCTGGTATTGTTTCCAAACTTTTCTTTTCTATTCGACTGGCACTTCATAGATTACCAGGATCAATGGCAGTTGCAGCGATTATAACTTGCGCATTATTCTCAACCGCCACAGGGATTATTGGTGCAGTTGTTACGTTGATGGGATTATTAGCTTGGCCGGCAATGGTCAAAGCTGGATATGATAAAAAATTTGCTTCAGGAATTATTTGCGCCGGTGGTTGTCTTGGAATTTTAATTCCCCCAAGCATCATGTTGATTGTTTATGCGGTGATTGCTCAGCTATCTCCGTTAAGATTATTTGCTGCTGCAATGGGACCGGGTCTGTTACTTGCTGGAGCATATGTATTGTATGCAATTGCATTTGGTTATTTTAAACCTCATTTAGCACCAAAGCCCCATGAGTCAGAAATTCCAGATCGAGCTACTATTCTTAAAGAAGTGTTGGTTTCTTTTTTACCACTATTTGGGTTAATTTTATTAGTGCTAGGAGGAATTTTGGCTGGAGTTGCGACACCAGCTGAAGCTGCTGCGCTAGGAACGTTTGGTGCAATGGTGATGTCTTATTTTTATGGATCTTTGACTTGGCAGAATATTAAAGAATCGGTTTTTTTAACTGCTAAAACTTCTGCAATGATCATGTGGTTATTTGTAGGATCATGGACATTTGCTTCTGTATTTTCATACTTAGGGGGACACCATGTATTTGAGCAGTTTTTCTTATCAATGAAATTAGAACCATGGCAGTTTTTAGTGATCACTCAAATTATAATATTTATTCTAGGATGGCCTTTAGAATGGACAGAAATACTAATCATCTTTGTTCCTATCTTCTTACCATTGCTAGATGACTTTGGTATTAACCCATATTTCTTTGCATTATTGATTGCTGTAAATTTACAAACGTCTTTCCTAACACCGCCGATGGCGATGGCAGCGTATTACTTAAAAGGTGTACAAACCAAAAACGTTGAACTCATGGAAATATTTAAGGGGATTATGCCATTCTTAGTCATCGTTATTGCTGTGATGGTTTTAATGTATAACTTCCAAGGTATCGTGAATTGGTTACCAGATAAATTAATGGGAGTTGCAAAATAAATTAATGGGCAAGACCCACTAATATTTTTTTTATGACGGATTTGATTAATCTATCCGCAACTCAGCTTGTAGAACTTCAAAGGACTGAAAAAGTTACTTCTAAAGAAATTGCTGAAGCATGCATTCAACGTTATGAAAAAGTTGAAAAAAAAGTTCAAGCATGGGAATTTTTCGACAAAGAACTTTTTCTTCAAAAGGCTATCGACGCAGATGATTACCGAAAATCTGGAAAAGATGTAGGGCCACTACACGGTTTACCTATCGGAATTAAAGATATTTTTGGAACAGATGATATGCCAACTAGATGTGGCACTGATATTAGAAAAGGTTTGCAAACTACTAAAGAATCCGAGGTTGCTAGTTTGCTTACTAATGCTGGAGCGGTAATTATGGGTAAAACGGTCACTACAGAATTTGCTTATTTTGATCCTGGGAAAACTAAAAACCCGCATGATGCTGAAAGAACTCCAGGTGGATCCTCAAGTGGTTCCGCAGCAGCAGTAGCTTCAGGAATGGTTCCTGTTGCAATAGGATCTCAAACTAATGGATCCGTTATAAGACCAGCCTCTTACTGTGGGGTTTATGGTTACAAACCTACGTTTGGTTTAATTTCTAGAAGAGGAGTTTTAAAGCAATCTTATCTTTTAGATCATGTCGGAATAATTAGTAAGTGTATTGATGATATAGCTTTAATAAGTAAAGAAATTATAAAAAAGGACATAGACGACTCCTCTACTGTTCATTTCCCCGTTACGAATATTTTAGAAACTTACAAAGAAAAACCTACTTTTGAACCGAAATTTATTTTTTACAAAACCTCTAAATGGAAAAATATGGATAAGGATGCGGTTAAAAGTTTTGAACAATTTATTAAAAAAATGGGAAAATATATTGAGGTGTATGATACCCCTTCTTACTTTGATAAAATTTTTGATTATCATCAAATTATTCATGAAACAGATATGTCTTATGCTTTTAGAGATTATTACGAAAAATCAAAATCTAAACTTGGAAAAAAATTAGTAGAAGCGATTGAAAGAGGAATGAAGTATAAATCTAGAGATTATGTGGAAGCTTGCGAAAATAGAGATTATTTTTACAAAACCTTTTCTGAAGTATTTCATGATTATCACGCTATTCTAACACCTTCCACTACAGGTGTTGCGCCTAAAGGATTAAATTATACTGGAAGTCCCGAGTTTTGTACCATTTGGACTTATTTAGGTATGCCATCAATTTCATTGCCATTGCTTACAGGATCGAATAATTTACCACTAGGGGTTCAGATCGTTGGGGAAAAATTTGACGATCCAAGATTAATGAAAACTGCAAATTGGTTAGTTAAAAAATATTTAGGAGGAGAAAAAAAATGATAAATAAAATCACAACCTTTATTGGACTTGCATTAGCAATTTCTTTTTTATTAGGCATTGCTGTTACTTTTACAAGATCTCCATTAATAGGTTTTAAGGAAGCTTTACCAGTATATATCATTATGTTCGTTGCAATCGGCATGATGTTGTATGAAGCCGCTGAAAGCTTAGGAATGATCAAAAGAAAAAGAAAATAATTAATCTACCTCATATATTCATTTGAAATCCAAGATTAATTTTCTTAACTTTTCTCTTTTATTTATTCAGCCTATTTTTATGACTAGCAACATTGCTGTTGCTCGTGGCGCTTTTGGAAATGTTCCGCCGGTAGCTTTGGCATCCTCTAGATGGCTTCTTGTATTTATTATTTTTTTTCCTTTTCTTTACAAATCTATTTATAAAAAAAGAAAATTTTTAAAAAAAGAGTTTCCTCATTTACTTTTTTTAGGTTTTACTGGTTACTCTATTTGTGGAGCTTTCCCTTACATATCAGGCCTTACCACTACAGTGACAAACATGGCTATCATTTATGCATTATCGCCTATTTTTATTATTTTATTATCAGCAATTTTATTTCATGAGCGTTTGAAGTTACTTCAGTACTTTGGAGTTTTTTTAAGTGTATTTGGCGTTACTTTTATTGTGTTCAAAGGACAGATACATAATTTTGTAAACCTTAAATTTACCTATGGGGATATGTGGATTTTTCTTGCTGCTATCGCATGGGCATTTTTTTCAATTTTTCTAATTAATTGGAAAAGTAAATTTAATATTCTTGAGCGTTTTACTTTAATGAGCTTATTAGGATCTTTAATTTTGATTCCATTTTTTATCATTGAACATAAATATTTTATTCCAACGCATTTTAATTCAACTTATATTGGCTTTTCTTTATTAGCTGCAATTTTTCCAGGAGCGTTAGCTTTTCTAATGTACACAAAACTTCAGCAAGTTGCTGGAGCATCGATAGCAGGTTTAACAGTTTATTTTATGCCTATTTATGGCGCAATTTATGGAATGATATTATTTTCTGAAAAATTATTACCTTACCATTTTTATGGAGCATTATTAGTATTAGCTGGCATTTTTATTGCAAAAAAAAAATATAAATGAGCAAATATTTTTTTTTCACTTTAATTTTAGCTTTTGTTTCCTATTTTTGTTTTTTATTATTTATTTTTTTATTTCAAAGATCTTTTATGTATTATCCAAATATAAATAGTTATCTCTCTCACTCTATTAAGTTTAATTATGAGGAAGTATTTGTTTCATCCAGTGAAAAAATCCAATTAAAATCTTGGTTTTCTTATGATCCAAATAATAAAAAAACGATACTATTTTTTCATGGCAATGCCGGTGATTTAGATAACCGCATTTATAAATTAAACGAGTTTTATAATTTAAAGGTAAATTTTCTTATTATTTCTTGGAGAGGTTTTAGTGGTAATGATGGAAAACCAACTGAAAAAGGATTGTATCAAGATGCTTTAAGCGCTGTAGCTTGGCTTGAAAATAAAGGAATAGGTAAAAAAAATATTATTCTTTATGGAGAATCTTTGGGCACAGGTGTTGCTACAGAACTAGCATCCAGAGATGACTATGCTGGGGTTATTTTAGAATCTCCTTTTACTTCCATGGTTGATATGGGAAAAAAATTTTATCCATATCTACCAGTTAGTCTTTTACAAAGAGATAGATATAATTCTTTAAAAAAAATAAAAAAAATTCACTCACCTATTTTAGTGATGCATGGTAAAGCAGATTCTTTAGTACCTTTTCGTATGGGAAAAAAAATATTTGACGAAGCAAACGAACCAAAGTTTTCTTACTTTCCAGAAACGGACAATCATATGATGTCTTATACACCTCAATTGATTAGTGTATTAAATCAATTTATAAATTAGTTTCCCTCATATATTAAATTAAATTTTTTGTTATATCTTTTAAATTCAGCTTTACTTTTAATTGTAAAAAATATTATTTTTTTTTTATATTTTTTTAATTTTCTAAAATTTAGAAAAGATTTATCCAAGATATAATACTTGTAGTTATTTTGCCTAATTTTTTTCAAGATATATTGTCTACTATTATTTAAACTTAAATTTAATCCTAAGTTTAATTTAGGTTTGAATTTTTTTAATAGGGTTAAATTTTTTTCCTTAAAAGAAATGAGAACAATATTATTTGTTTTTGATTTAATTGTTTTCCATAGCTTAGATAATGTTTGCAAATTTAATACTGGTTTAATTTCAATTAAATAAATATTTTTCTTTAGAATGTATTTTACAATTTTTTTTAAAGTTGGAATTTTAAACTTAACGAGATCTTTTTGAGATAGATTTTTAGTAAGCTTATTTTTTTGGTGTAATCTTTTTAAATTAAAATCATGATAGCAAATCGGATCATTTTGTTTTGAAAAATGAATATCTGTTTCGAAATTTAATTTTTGATCAATAACTTCTTTTAACGATTTGAAAGAGTTTTCAGAGCTATGTTTATTTAAAATGCCTCGATGGACAAATTTCATTTACCTAAAAAACCTTTTGTAAAATCATCAGCTTTAAAAGGTAATAAATCATCTTCTTTTTCACCAACACCTACTGCCAAGATGGGTATTTTATACTTCTCAGCTATGGCAAGAAGAACACCACCCTTTGCAGTTCCATCTAACTTAGTCATAATAATACCGGTCAGAGGTTGAAATTTATTAAATTCTTCAATTTGATTTAAGGCATTTTGACCAGTGGTTGCATCTAGAACAATTATAATTTCGCTAGGGTGCTGATCATTTATTTTTTTTGCAACTCTTATGATTTTAGAAAATTCTTCCATTAGGTTTTTTTTATTCTGAAGTCTTCCAGCAGTATCAATAATGCAATATTCAAAATTATTTTTATAGGCATGATCTAATGCCTTAAATACAACAGAGGCAGGATCTGATCCTGCTTCAGATTTAATTAAAGGAACATTATTACGATTACACCATGTTTCAATTTGTTCAATTGCTGCAGCTCTAAAAGTATCTGCGGCCGCAACAATAATTTTTTTTTTATTTTCTGCTAAAATTTTACAAAGCTTTCCAATGGTAGTTGTTTTTCCTGTGCCGTTTACACCACAAATTAGAATTGATTTAAGCTCTGATTTGCTTTTAAAAAAATCTTTTTCGCAAGGTTTTAAAATTTGATGAATTTCTTTTTCTAATATGACTAAAAAGTTATTTTTTTCTAATTCTTCTTTTGAATATTTTTGTTTTTTTATATTTTCTATAATACGATTAGCTAATCCAGTTCCCATATCGGAACTAATCATAAAGTCTTCAAGCTCTTTTAATATTTCTTCCGAGGGTTTCGATTTGGTAAAAATATCAGTTAAGTTACTTTTAATATGATTTGAGGATTTTTTTAGTCCTTCGGTAATTTTATCTAGAATTCCCATTAATGAATTAACTTAGCCTCTAGATAGTTTTTAGTCATACCTGTGGCCTCAACTGGTACAATGCTCCCCTCTTTAACTTGATTGGATATTTTGATTTTTAGATAATTTTCTGAATAACCAAAAGAATTCTTTTCAGCCAAAACTCTAAAAGTTTTACCAATAGAATCCTTAAATTTTTTTCTTATTTTTAGCTGTCCTTTTTCCCTTAAAATTTTTCCTCTATCTTTAATTATAGATGTTGCGACTTGAGGCATTCTAGCAGCTGGCGTTTTGTCCATAGGAGAAAAAGGAAATACATGCAAAAATGTTAAATCACATTCATCTACTAGGTTTAAAGTTTGGTGAAACATACTTTCTGTCTCGGTTGGGAAACCCACAATAAAGTCTGCACCAAAAATAATATTTTTTCTGATATTTTTTAAACGATTACAAAACTGAATAGCATCTTCCCTAGAGTGTCTTCGTTTCATTCTTTTTAAAATTAAGTTGTCTCCTGACTGTAAAGAAAGATGAAAATGAGGCATTATTTTTTCTTCACTTGAAATAATTTCAAACATCAAGTCATCTACTTCAATAGAGTCGATAGAGGATATTCTAAGTCGTTCTAATTTTTTATTTCTTTTTAAAATTTGGTCTAAAAGAATTCCTAAATTCATATCACTTCCTAAGTCAGGTCCATAAGAAGTTAAATCGACTCCAGTAAGCACAATTTCTTTAAACCCTTTATCATTTAAAATATCTATCTGATCGATAATACTATCTACCGGAAGACTTCTGGAGTTTCCTCTACCAAAAGGAATAGTACAAAAGGTACATCGGTGATCACATCCATTTTGTATTTGTAAAAATGCTCTTGTATGCTCTTCAAATGAATCCAAAAATTGTGGAGCAATCGATTTTACTTGCATAATGTCACTTACTTTTTGAAACGATTTTTGTTTTTTTAAATTAAGATAAGTATCTAGTTCCATTTTTTCTTTGTTTCCAAATAAATAATCCACTTCGGTCATGGATTTAAAAATATCCTCATTAATTTGAACGGCACAACCTGTGACAATAATTTTTTTATTAGGATTATTTTTTTTAATTTTTTTAATATCCTGCAAAACTTGTTTTTTTGCTTCGTTGGTAACAGAGCAACTATTAAATAATATAAAATCTTCAAGACCCGCTTGTTGCATGTGCTTTTTGATGACTTCTGACTCGTAGATATTTAAACGGCATCCATAAGTAATAACCTCAGGTAATTTCATTAGATTTCCACCTCTAAAGTTTGGATGTCAGAAACTGGGCCGCTCATAATAATATTTTTAGAATCATCTAAAGAGATATTTAAGCTTCCTCTTTTAAAGACAATTTCCAATGGATTGTTGCATATGTGATGGTCTATCGCAACATAACCAGTTGCACAAGCTGCAGTACCGCAGGCTAATGTCATTCCAGCACCCCTTTCCCAAACTCTTAGAATAATTTGATTTTTATTTTTTATTTCTGCAAAACTTACATTTATTCTGTCTGGAAAAAATTTATAATTTTCAATTTTAGGTCCAATCATTTTCAGTTGATCTTCATGAATCTTATCAAAAAAAATAATATGAGGATTGCCGACGTTTATTAAATAACCTTTTAATTTTTTACCTTCGATTTCTAATAAATAAGGATTGGATGATATTTCTTTAGAAACTGGAATTTTACTAAGCTCGTAAGTGGGTTTTCCCATATTTACTGAAATTAAATTTTTATTTTTAAAAGCACTATGTTTTTTTTGATTAACATAAAAATCAATATTATCTTTTTTATTTTCTTCCATTAGCAACGATGCGATACATCTATTTCCGTTGCCGCACGCTTCGGCTTTATCTCCATCAGAATTAAAAAATCTTAATAGATTTTCTTTATTGGAGTTTTTTTCTATATAAATTAATTGGTCAAAACCTATATTTTTTTCACGATTAGCTAGTTTTTGAATTTGATCTTTGTTTAAATGTATTTTTTGTTTTCTATTATCAATGATTAAAAAATCGTTGCCCAAGCCATCCATTTTATATGCTTTAAAATTCATGATTTTCACTTTTATTATCCCCTTTTCTTGACTTTATAAATATATCTATTAGTTTGACCCCGTTTCCGCAAAAAAGCAGTATTTTTGTGGTGTCCTCTGAGGAGGAGATCGACACTAGTCAGCGATATTCGCCCACTAGTGCAATAGCTGCTGGAAATTTTGAAATTATGTTTGAAAGTTTGACAAATAAAATAGAAGCTGCGTTTTCTTTTTTTAACAAGATTACTAGGCTCGATGAAAAGCAAGCGGACGAAGGTCTAAGAAAAATTAGACAGGCTTTGTTAGAGTCTGATGTTGCATTATCAGTTGCAAAAGATTTCATCAACGCAGTGAAACCAAAGATCATTGGTCACGAGGTTTTAAAATCAGTCACTCCAGGACAAATGATTGTTAAAATAGTTTATGATGAGTTGGTAAAAGTTTTAGGAAGTGAAAAAACCGATTTAAACTTAAATAATGTCCCACCAGTTAAAATATTAGTAGTTGGTTTACAAGGATCTGGTAAAACCACCACTTCGGCTAAGCTTGGTTTTTATTTACAACAAAAACTGTCAAAAAAAGTAATGCTTGCAAGCTTAGACATTTATCGACCTGCTGCGCAAAAACAACTAGAAATACTGGGTTCTTCAAATAACTTAAAAACATTACCAATTATTGAAGGGCAATTACCATTAGAAATTTCAAAAAGAGCATTAAATGCCGTATCCTTAACTGGTGAAGATGTAGTGATTTTTGATACTGCAGGCAGAACACAAATTGATCAACAAATGATGATGGAGTTAAAGAATCTTGAAAAAGAGATTCAACCTCACGAAATTATTTTAGTTGCTGATTCTTTAACTGGTCAAGATGCGGTGAATATAGCAAAAGAATTTAAGAATACCGTAAATCTTAATTCTATCATTCTAACCCGAGTAGATGGTGATGGAAAAGGTGGAGCAGCGCTAAGCATGAAATCAGTTACCAACTGTCCAATTAAGTTTTTAGCTGTTGGTGAAAAAATAGACCAATTAGAAATATTTCATCCAGATCGATTAGCTAATCGAATTTTAGGAATGGGCGATGTTGTTTCTTTAGTAGAAAAAGTCTCTGAAAATTTAGAACAAGAAAAATTAGAAGAATTAGAGGAAAATTTTAAAAAGGGTAGTTTTAACTTTAATATGTATCTTCAACAAATTAGACAGATGAAAAAAGTCGGTGGAATGAGTGGAGTTTTGAGCATGCTTCCAGGGATTTCAAAAATTAAGCAACAAATTGACGAATCTAATTTAGATGAAACTTTATTAAAAGAACAAGAGGCAATTATTTTATCAATGACTCAAAAAGAAAGAGATAATCCAAAAATTATCGAAGGTGGAAGAAAGAAAAGAATTGCACACGGTTCAGGAACCGACATATCAAAAGTAAACAAGCTTCTTAAGCAACATAAAATGATGACAAATATGATGAAAAAAATGTCAACAAGCGGAGGAAGAGGTCTGGAAGGTATCTCTCCAGATATTTTAAAAAACTTTAAACTATAATTAACGAAAGGAAAAACATGTTAAAAATAAGAATGTCACGAGGAGGAGCAAAAAAAAGACCATTCTATAAAATAGTGGTTGCTGACTCTAGAAGACCACGTGACGGTAAATTTATTGAGAAGATTGGATATTTTAATCCTTTACTTCCCAAAGATAAAAAAGAAAGACTAAGTATAGATTTAGAAAGAATCAAATACTGGCTTGCTCAAGGTGCTCAGCCATCTGAAAGAATAGCTAGATTTTTAGGCGAGGCAAATATTATTCCTATGCCAAAGCAAAAAAATAATCCAAAAAAATCTCAACCTAAAAAGAAAGCCCAAGAAAGATTAAAATCTGTTGAAGATGCAAAAAAGGCAGCGGAAGAAGCAAAAAAAGCTGCAGAAGCTAAACCTGCAGAGACGGCACCAGCAGAGAAAAAAGAAGAAGCTCCAAAAGCTGAAACAAAACCAGCAGAAGCACCAGCAGCAGAAAAAAAGGAAGAAGCAACAAAAGCAGAAGCTAAAGCTCCTGAGGAAAAAAAGTAGTCTATGTTTAGTGCAAATATTTTTACTTTATATCCTGAATCTTTTCCAAGTGTGCTTGGTCAAGGCCTTTATCAAAAAGCCAAAGAAAAAGGGATTTGGAGTTTAAATATTGTAAATATCCGAGACTATGCTGATAATAAACATCATACCGTGGATGATACTCCTTTTGGAGGAGGGAATGGTATGGTGATCCGTGCGGATGTCATCGATCAATCCTTGGAAAAAAATAAAAATAGTTTTCCTACGTATTATCTATCTCCTCGAGGAAAAGTTTTTCAGCAAGAAGATGCAGAAAAATTTTCAAAGTTAGATGGCATTAATTTAATCTGTGGTCATTTCGAAGGTGTGGACCAAAGACTACTGGATTATAGAAATATTGAAGAAATTTCAGTAGGTGATTATGTTTTATCAGGAGGCGAATCCGCATCTATCGTTCTACTAGATTCTGTGCTGCGTTTATTGCCAGGAGTAATTGGAAATCAGGAGTCTTTAACTGAAGAAAGTTTTAGTAAAAATCTTCTTGAATATCCTCACTATACTCAACCAAGAGAATGGAAAGGTTTGAAGGTTCCAGACGTACTTTTATCTGGGAATCACGCGGAAATAAAAAACTGGCGTTTAGAACAATCAAAGGGTATAACACAGCGCCGAAGACCAGACTTATGGCGTAAGTTCGGTACAAAAAATTAGATATGCAAATGAATAGAATTGAAGAAATTAATAAAGAGCACATTAAAAAGCTTTTAGCAGGAAAAAAAGTTGAGGACTTTAGACCTGGAGATACACTAAAAGTTAATGTAAAAATTTTTGAAGGCACAAGGCAAAGAGTACAAACTTTCGAAGGAATTTGTATTGCAAAAAAAAATAGAGGAATAAACTCTTCTTTTACTGTAAGAAAAATTTCATTTGGAGAAGGTGTAGAAAGAGTATTTCAATTATATAGTCCTAACGTTCAATCAATCGAAGTTGTACGTTCTGGTAAGGTAAGAAGAGCAAAGCTTTATTATCTTAGAGATCGAAGCGGAAAATCTGCAAGAATCATTGAAAAAATTAAAAAGAAATTAGGAATTGATGTTGCTAAAGAAGACGAAATTAAAAAAACTCTTGAAGCGGAAAAAGGTCAAAATTTAGAAACAACTGTAGTTGAAAATCAAAAAGAAAAAAAATCAGAAGAAAAAAAAACTGATAAAAAATAAATAATTACTTATGCCCAAGACTTTGTACGACAAAATTTGGGAAAATCATTTAGTCGATCAACAAGATGATGGAGTGTCTCTAATTTTTATTGATCGTCATTTAGTTCATGAAGTGACTAGTCCCCAAGCTTTTGAAGGGCTTCGAATGACCAATCGAAAAGTTAAATTCCCAAACTTCACTTTAGCAGTTGCAGATCATAATGTTCCAACCACAGATCGTTCTAAAGGAATTGAAAATAAAGAGTCCGCAATACAAGTAGAAACATTAGAAAAAAACTGCAAGGATTTTGACATCGAATACTATGGTTTAAATGATATCAGACAGGGAATTGTACATGTTATCGGACCTGAGCAAGGATTTACTCAACCAGGAATGACGATTGTATGCGGAGACAGTCATACTGCAACACATGGTGCGTTTGGTGCATTAGCTTTTGGAATCGGAACTTCTGAGGTTGAGCATGTTTTAGCGACACAAACTTTAATTCAAGCAAAATCCAAAAATATGAAAATAGAAGTGACTGGAGAATTACCAAGCGGAGTTACTGCGAAAGACATTATTTTAAATATTATAGGAAAAATTGGAACCGCGGGTGGAACTGGTTACGTCATAGAATACTGTGGAGATACTATAAAAAATTTATCCATGGAAGAAAGGATGACGATTTGTAACATGACCATTGAAGCAGGTGCGCGCGCAGGATTAATTGCTCCAGATGAAAAAACTTTAGAGTTTATTAAAGGTAGACCCATGGCTCCAAAAGGTGAAAATTGGGAAAAAGCTAGAAGTTTTTGGTTAAGTCTAAAATCAGATGATCATGCAAAGTTTGACGAGACTGTAAGATTAAATGCGAGAGATATTATTCCTTCTGTTACTTGGGGCACAAGTCCACAAGATGTACTCCCAATTAATGGTAGAGTTCCTACTCCTGAGCAAGCTAAAGATGAGGATAAAAAAAAATCAATTATCCGAGCATTAGATTATATGGGCTTCAAAGGTAATGAAAAATTAGATGAAGTAAAAATTGATAAAGTGTTTATTGGATCTTGTACTAATGGAAGAATCCAAGATTTAAGAGTAGCCGCAAAGATTTTAAAAGGAAAAAAAATTAGCAAACACGTTACTGGATATGTTGTTCCAGGATCTGGACTAGTAAAACAGCAAGCAGAAAAAGAAGGATTAGATAAAATTTTCATAGACTCAGGCCTTGAGTGGAGAGAACCAGGTTGTTCTATGTGTTTAGGGATGAACCCCGATCAATTAAAACCACAAGAAAGATGCGCCTCTACTTCCAATAGGAATTTTGAGGGAAGACAAGGAAGAGGTGGTAGAACTCATTTAATGAGCCCAGGCATGGCCGCTGCTGCAGCAATAGAAGGAAAATTAACTGATGTAAGGAAATATTTATAATGGAAAAATTTTCAAAAATTAAAAGTATTCCTGCTTATTTACCGATCGTAAATGTGGATACAGATATGATTATTCCTAAACAGTTTTTAAAAACAATAAAAAGAACAGGTTTAGGAAAAAGTCTTTTTTTTGAATTAAGGTATGACGATAAAGGAAATCCAAAAAAAGATTTTATTTTAAATCATTCTCCTTACGATAAAGCAAAAATATTAATTGCAGATAAAAATTTTGGATGTGGATCTTCTAGAGAACATGCCGCGTGGTCTTTGCTTGATTTTGGTATTCGCGTAGTAATTTCTTCTAGTTTTGCAGATATTTTTTATAATAACTGTTTTAAAAATGGAATTTTACCTATCGTACTTGAACCTGAAAAAATAAAAGAACTCGTAGAATTATCAAAACAAAACAAATCAATCGAAATAGATCTTGAGGATCAAAAGATCCATAAAGGGGATAACAAACCGTTTGATTTTGAAATTGATCCTTTCAGAAAAGAATGTTTGATACATGGTCTGGATGATATCGGTTTAACGTTAAAGAAAACAAAAAAAATAGAATCTTTTATTGATCATCACAAATCTAAAACACCTTGGTTGTTTTAAATGACTAAAAAAAACCTGTTATTATTAGCCGGAGATGGAATTGGTCCAGAAATTATGGCCGAAGTTAAAAAAATTATTGTTTGGCTTAATGAAAATAGAAAAACAGACTTGCAAGTTACAGAAGAATTAGTAGGTGGCGCATCTTACGATAAATATAAAACTCCACTTACAGATGAAGTTTTATATAAAGCCATGGATAGCGATGCAGTTTTGCTCGGAGCCGTTGGCGGACCTGACTATGATAAGCTTGAATTTTCTAAAAGACCTGAACGTGCATTATTAAAATTAAGAAAAGATTTAAAGTTATTTGCTAATTTAAGACCTGCAATTTGCTTTTCTGAATTAGCTCAGGCTTCCAGTTTGAAGCCAGAAATTATTTCTAATCTCGATATTCTTATAGTTAGAGAACTAACAGGAGGTATTTATTTTGGAGAACCAAGAGGAATCGAACCACTTCCAAACGATGAAAGAAAAGGGGTTAATACTCATGTTTACACAACAAAAGAAATAAGAAGAGTTGCAAAAATTGCTTTTGATCTAGCCTTAAAAAGAAAAAATAAAGTAACCTCTGTTGAAAAATCAAATGTTATGGAAGCAGGATTATTATGGAAGGAAGAGGTGCAGAAATTTTATGATACTAATAAAAATTATAAGAGTGTTGAGTTAAGTCATATGCTAGCAGATAATTGTGCTATGCAATTAGTAAGAAACCCAAAACAATTTGACGTTATTCTTACAGATAATTTATTTGGAGATATGCTTTCAGATGAAGCAGCCATGCTTACAGGATCTTTAGGTATGTTACCTTCTGCATCATTGAGTGAAAAAGATAAAAAAGGTAAAATGAGATCTATGTACGAACCATGCCACGGATCCGCACCTGATATTGCCGGACAAGGGATTGCGAATCCATTAGCCATGATATTAAGTTTTTCTATGGCGTTAAGATATTCATTAGATATGGATACTATTGCCGACTCCATTGAGCGAGCAGTGAAGCAAGTATTGAAAGATGATTTTAGAACTCAAGATATTATGGAGCAAGGGAAGAAGAAAGTTTCAACTTCTGAGATGGGTCTAGCAGTTTTGGAGCGATTACAATAAATGATTATTTATAATAAGGGGAATTTAAATTGAGCAAGGAAAAACCTATCTCTCCACACTTGCAAGTATACAAGTGGCAATTTTCATCACTACTTTCTATCACCCACCGCCTAACTTCAATATTTAATATATTCGGGATTCTTTTTTTTGTTCTTTGGTTAGTATCGATATTTATCGGAAAAGATTGTTATCAATATTTTGAAATAATTTCTAAAACCTTTTTGGCAAGATTTTTATTTGTAGGATTTACTTGGTCGTTTAGTTATCATTTACTGAATGGAATTAGACATTTGGCTTGGGATTTAGGATTTGGATATGAAATGAAAACAGCGAACTTTACTGGAGTTACAGTTTTAATTTCATCATTTATTTTAACCATTTTAGTTTGGATATAAGTATGAAAAAGGTAATTAATCATTGGCTATTACATAGGGTATCCGCCGTAGTTTTGATACCTATCATGTTATGGTTTTTATTTCATCTTAGTAAGATTTTTTTATTTTCTTATGCTGACGCTCTGCAATTTTTAAAAATTAAATTTAATGCTATTTTAATTTGTATACTAGTTACAGTTGCGCTTTTTCATTTTAGAATTGGGTTTGGTGAAATTTTAGAAGATTATCTCCACCATGAAAAATTAAAAAAAATAATAACTACTATTGTTTTAATTATTTCCATTATCATTCCTGTTGTGGTTATTGTGTTAATGGCTATATTAGTTTTATGAGTTCATATGAAATTATAAATCATGAATATGATGTGCTTGTCATTGGAGCAGGTGGTTCGGGTTTAAGAGCGGTTGTTGGTTTAGCGGAAGCTGGATTAAAAACAGCCTGCATATCCAAAGTATTTCCAACAAGAAGTCATACAGCAGCAGCTCAAGGAGGAATTTCTGCAGCATTAGGAAATATGTGCGAAGATGATTGGAGATGGCACATGTATGATACTGTGAAAGGTGCAGACTGGCTTGGAGATCAAGATGCGATTGAATTTTTATGTAAAGAAGCTCCAAAAGCTGTAATCGAATTAGAAAAATATGGTGTTCCTTTTAGCAGAACTGAAGAAGGAAAAATTTATCAAAGACCGTTTGGAGGAATGACAAAGAACTATGGTAACGGAGTGGTGCAAAGAACGTGTGCTGCTGCCGATAGAACAGGTCACGCAATTTTACATACTTTATACGGCCAAGCTTTGAAAAAAAATGCAGAATTTTTTATAGAGTATTTTGCTTTAGATTTATTAATGCAAAACGGCAAGTGTTGCGGTGTTATTGCTTGGTCGTTACAAGATGGAACCATTCATCGCTTCAGATCTAAAATGACTATTTTGGCAACGGGAGGATATGGTAAAGCATATTTTTCAGCAACATCAGCACACACGTGTACCGGCGATGGTAATGCAATGGTATTAAGAGCTGGATTGCCACTCCAGGATATGGAATTCGTTCAGTTTCATCCCACAGGAATTTATGGAGCGGGTTGCTTAATTACAGAGGGCAGTAGAGGAGAAGGTGGTTTTTTAGTTAACTCTGAAGGAGAAAGATTCATGGAGAGATACGCTCCGTCAGCAAAAGATTTAGCATCTAGGGATGTTGTCTCTAGATCGATGACTATTGAAATTAACGAGGGACGAGGAGTTGGAAAAAATAAAGATCATATTTTTCTTCACCTTAATCATTTAGACCCGAAAATTTTAAAAGAACGGTTACCTGGAATTTCTGAATCTGCAAAAATTTTTGCTGGGGTGGATGTTACTAGGGAGCCAATACCGGTAATTCCTACAGTTCATTATAATATGGGCGGTATACCTACGAACTATCATGGAGAAGTAATTACAAAAGATAGCTCTGGAAAAGAAAAAATTGTCGAAGGTTTAATGGCAGTTGGTGAAGCAGCCTGTGTTTCTGTACATGGTGCTAATCGATTAGGATCAAATTCTTTAATCGATCTTGTGGTTTTTGGAAAAGCATCCGCAACAAGAGCAGCTCAGATTGTAAAACCGAATTCAAAACACGAAACTATTTCAGATGCAGAAACTCAAAAAGTTTTAGACCGATTAGATAAATTAAGAAACGCTAATGGAGATACACCCACTTCTGTTTTAAGAGACAAAATGCAAAGAACGATGCAAAGTAAATGCGCAGTATTTAGAACCGATAAGACATTAAAAGAAGGTTTAAAAGAAATTCAAGAACCTTGGTCTGGATTAAAAGATATTAAAGTTAGTGACAGATCATTAATTTTTAATACCGATCTAGTTGAAACTCTTGAATTTGATAATCTAATTAGACAGTCCATGGTTACCATGACCAGTGCAGAAAATAGAAAAGAGAGCAGAGGGGCTCACTCGAGAGAAGATTTTAAAGAGAGAAACGACAAAGAGTGGATGAAACATACTTTGGCATGGCACCAAAATGGAAAAGTAAGTTTAGATTTCAGAGATGTTCATTCTTATACATTAACCAATGACGTTCAATATTTTCCACCAAAAGCTAGAGTTTACTAATCATGGTTCAATTCGCGCTTCCTAAAAACTCTACCATTCAAAAAGGAAATTATATTAAATCAAAATCAGAATCTAAAAACATTAAAAAAATAAATGTTTATAGATGGAATCCAGATGATGGTAACAATCCAAGAATAGATACTTATGAAGTAGATATGGAAAATTGTGGACCCATGGTGCTTGATGTTTTAATTAAAATAAAAAATGAAATAGACTCTACTTTAACTTTTAGAAGATCCTGTAGAGAGGGAGTTTGCGGATCTTGTGCAATGAATATTGATGGCTCTAATACTTTAGCATGTACTAAATCTGCTAGAGAAATTGATGGAGAAGTTAATATCTATCCCCTTCCTCATATGCCTGTTGTTAAAGATTTAGTTCCAGATTTAAAACAACTTTATAAACAGTACCAATCTATCGAGCCATGGATGCAATCCAATAAAGAGAGCAATGGTAAAGAACAATATCAGTCAGTGAAAGATAGAGAAAAATTAGATGGACTTTATGAATGTATCTTGTGTGCATGTTGCGCCACTTCCTGTCCAAGCTACTGGTGGAACGGCGATAAATATCTAGGTCCAGCAGTATTATTACAAGCTTATAGATGGATTATAGATAGTAGAGACGAAGAAAGAAAAAAAAGATTAGAAAAGGTGGCGGATGAATTGAAGTTATTTAGATGTCACACTATCATGAATTGTACTAATGCTTGTCCAAAAGGATTAAATCCAGCAAAAGCAATTGGCTCTATAAAAAAAATGCTGGTTACTGAAAATATCAGTTAGTTTTTCTAATACATAAATTGACAGCTTTGTGCTTTGTAGATAATTTCATTATTTTATGAGGGATATATTCCACTTTGTAGACGGAAAAGAGTTCAAAGGAAAAAGTAAAAGAAGCGCAAATGTTTTTAATCCTGCAACTGGAGAAGTTCAGGCCAAAGTTTTTTTAGCTACAAAAGAAGATTTTTCGCAAGCGGTTGAAAGTTCAAAAAAAGCTTTTGTTGGTTGGTCGAATACACCACCACTTCAGAGAGCAAGAATATTATTTAAATTTAAAGACTTGATAGAAAAAAATTACGATAGACTTACAAAAATTATCGTTTCTGAACATGGCAAAGTTTATAATGATGCTAAAGGTTCATTAACAAGAGGTCTAGAAGTTGTAGAATTTGCCTGTGGTATTCCACATTTGTTAAAAGGAGAATTTACCGAAAATGTTGGAACGGACGTAGACAGCTGGTCGATGAGACAGCCGCTAGGCATTTGTGCAGGTATTACGCCTTTTAATTTCCCGGCGATGGTTCCTATGTGGATGTTTCCAGTGGCAATTGCTTGCGGAAATACATTTATTTTAAAACCATCAGAAAAAGACCCAACTTGCTCTATTGAACTTGCTAAACTTTTAAAAGAAGCAGGTTTGCCAGATGGAGTTTTTAACGTTGTAAATGGAGATAAAGAAACCGTAGATGCAATTATTGAACATAAAGATATTAGTGCTGTAAGCTTTGTTGGCTCTACCCCTATTGCAAAATATATTTACGAAAATTGTGCAAGACATGAAAAAAGAGTTCAAGCTTTAGGCGGAGCAAAAAACCATTGTGTAGTTATGCCAGATTCAGATTTAGACCAAGCGGTAAATGGGTTAATGGGTGCAGCTTATGGATCAGCCGGGGAAAGATGCATGGCCCAGTCGGTAGCAGTTGCGGTTGGAAATATTGGAGAATCTTTAGTGAAGAAATTAGCCACAAAAGTTGAAGCATTAAAAGTTGGACCAGGAATGGACGATAGTTCAGAGATGGGACCGTTGGTAACAAAAGAGCATTTAGAAAAAGTAAAAGGCTATGTTGATCTTGGAGTTCAAGAAGGAGCAAAGCTAGTAGTGGACGGAAGAAAGCTAAAATTACAAGGATATGAGAATGGCTATTACATGGGTGGCTGCTTATTTGATCATGTGAAAGAAAACATGAGAATTTATAAAGAAGAAATATTTGGACCTGTTTTATCCGTAGTTCGTGCAAAAGATTTTAATGAAGCAGTCAATCTTGTAAATAACCATGAATATGGAAATGGCGTAAGTATTTTTACTAGGGATGGAGATTCAGCAAGAACATTTGCAAGTAAAATTAAAGTTGGAATGGTTGGAGTAAATATACCCATACCTGTTCCTATGGCTTTTCATAGTTTTGGCGGATGGAAAAGATCATTGTTCGGCGACCAGCATATGCATGGACCTGAAGGTGTAAGATTTTATACCAAACTGAAAACTATAACATCAAGATGGCCCTCTGGAATTAAAGATAATCCAGAGTTTGTAATGCCAACGATGAAATAAATTAAATCTAATTTATTTTCATTTCATTAGAAATTTATTACACCTAGGCTATAAGTAAAAAAATGACAATTAAAAGAATTGGTTTTGTTGGGTGGCGCGGAATGGTCGGATCCGTTTTAATGCAACGGATGCGAGAAGAAAATGATTTTTCAAAAATTCAAGAACCTGTCTTTTTCTCTACATCCCAAAGTGGAGGACAAGGCCCTGATATTGGAAAAGGAAAAAATATTTTAAAAGATGCAAACAATATAAAAGATTTAAAAACTTTAGACGTAATCGTAACATGTCAAGGAAGCGATTATACTAAAAAAATATATCCGATTCTTAGATCTGAGCGTTGGAATGGTATTTGGATTGATGCAGCTTCCCATCTTAGAATGCAAGAAGATAGCGTTATTATTTTAGATCCAATTAATAAAGATTTAATTGATCAAGCATTGAATAGAGGAATAAAAAATTATATTGGAGGAAATTGTACGGTTAGTTTAATGCTGATGGCCCTTGGGGGTTTATTTAAAAATAATCTTATCGAATGGATGACTTCCATGACTTATCAAGCCGCTTCTGGCGCAGGAGCAAAAAATATGCGTGAATTAATTTCACAAATGGGTTTTTTAAATAGTTCAGTTGAGAGCGAGATAAATGATGTGTCATCAGATATCTTATCTATTGATCAAAAAATTAGCAAAGGGATGTTTTCTTCACAGTTTCCTAAACAAAATTTTGGAGCACCACTCGCAGGAAGTTTAATTCCTTGGATTGACGTTGCTCTTCCTAATGGTCAATCTAAAGAGGAATGGAAAGCATGCAGTGAAGGAAATAAAATTTTAGGAACAGAAAAAAATCCTATCCCAATGGATGGCACTTGTGTTCGTATTGGAGTAATGCGATGCCATAGCCAAGCTTTTACTATTAAATTAAAAAAAGATGTTTCTATACAAACGATTGAGGATATTATTAAAAATTCCAACCAATGGGTTCAAGTTGTTCCTAATGACCGTGATGCAACGATCCAACAGTTAAGCCCAGCTCATGTTACAGGTACTTTGAAAATTCCAGTTGGAAGAATACGAAAAATGAATTTTGGTCCACAGTATTTGAATGCCTTTAGCGTTGGAGATCAGTTGCTTTGGGGCGCAGCAGAACCTCTAAGAAGAATGATAAGAATTTTATTAGGTTAATTTTTTAACTGCAACTTTAATTAGATTTAAGTATTAAATACTAAGGTTTTTAAAGATGCATCAATTTTTTTTTTGATTTTTGTAAAAAAAAAAATATACACCCTGCATGAAAAAAATATCTCTTATTGGCGCAGGCCAAATCGGCGGGACGTTAGCTCACTTAATCGGTTTAAAAGAATTAGCAAATGAAGTTGTATTATTTGATGTAGCTGAAGGAATAGCGAAAGGAAAAGCTTTAGATATTGCTCAGTCATCAGCGATAGACGGATTTAATGTAGATTTTAAAGGTACAAATAATTATGAAGATACAAAAAACTCTGATGTAATTATTATTACCGCAGGAATTCCTCGAAAACCTGGAATGACAAGAGACGATCTTTTAGGAACAAATTTAAAAATTATTAAACAAGTTGGCGAAGGTATCGCAAAAACATCGCCCAATGCTTTTGTGATTTGTATCACAAACCCTTTAGACGTTATTGTTATGGCATTACAAAAATATTCTGGCTTACCAAAAAATAAAGTAGTTGGGATGGCTGGAGTACTTGATACAGCAAGATTTAAATTATTTTTATCTAAAGAACTAAATGTTCCAATAAAAGAAGTGGACTCTTTTGTTTTAGGAGGTCACGGAGATACCATGGTTCCAGTTCCTAATAGAACCACCGTGTCCGGCAAACCTTTAATGGATTATGTTAAGCAAGGTAAAATTTCTCAAAAAAGATTAGATGAAATAATCGATAGAACTAGAAAAGGTGGAGCTGAAATCGTTAAATATTTAGAAAAAGGATCTGCTTTTTATGCACCTGCTGCTTCAGGTATTGAAATGGCTGAATCATACTTAAAAAATCAAAAAAAAACACTTCCTTGTGCAGTCTATTTAAATGGAGAATACGGAGTAAAAGATTTATATGCCGGCGTACCGGTTGTGATAGGTTCTAACGGAATAGAAAAGATCGTTGAATTAAAGTTAGATGCAGAAGAAAAAAAGTATTTTGATATTTCAATTGCAGCGGTCAAAGAACTTTTAGATGCTGCTAAGAATATTGATCCTTCATTGAAATAATGAATATCCACGAACATCAGGCGAAAGGTATTTTAAAACAATACGGCGCCCCTGTTCCAAATGGACAAGCTATACTTTCTTTAGATGAAATCGAAGAAGCAGTAAAAAAAATTAAAACTGCCAAAATCGTCCTAAAAGCTCAAATTCATGCTGGCGGAAGAGGAAAAGCAGGAGGAGTGAAGGTCGTCTCTAGTATTGAGGAATTAAAAAATGAAGCAAAAAAACTTTTTGGTAAAACTTTAATTACTCATCAAACAGGTCCACAAGGGAGAGAAGTAAAAAGATTATATTTGGAAGAGGCCTCAGAAATCAAAAAAGAATTTTACCTTTCTTGCTTAGTGGATCGTGCTAGTTCTAAAATAGCATTTATATCAAGCGCCGAAGGTGGAATGGATATAGAAGAAGTAGCGAGCAAAACACCAGAAAAAATAATTACAACAAGAGTAGACTTAACCGACAAATTAAACTCAAATGATATAAAAAACATACTAAAACCATATGCTTTAGAGGGAAATGCTGTAAAAGAAGGAGAGAATTTAGTTCAAAGCATATTCCAAGCCCTTACTAAAACAGACGCAAATTTAATTGAAATTAACCCATTAATTTTAACAAAAGAAAATAAAGTTTTATGCTTAGATGCAAAGATTAATTTTGATGATAATGCATTATATCGTCATCCTGAAATTATTAAACTTCGAGATTTAAACGAAGAAGATCCTATGGAGATCGAAGCAAGCAAACATGATTTAGCTTATATCAAGCTAGACGGAAAAATTGGTTGCATGGTAAATGGTGCTGGTTTGGCAATGGCAACCATGGATATTATTAAATTATATGGTTCTGAACCGGCAAACTTTCTAGATGTTGGTGGAGGCGCTTCAAAAGAAAAAGTTTCTGCAGCTTTCAAAATTATTTTATCTGACAAGAATGTTAAAGGAATTTTGGTTAATATTTTTGGGGGAATTATGAGATGTGATGTTATTGCTCAAGGAGTAGTAGAAGCAGCAAAAGAAATGGAATTAAAGGTACCATTAGTAGTTCGTTTAGCAGGAACAAAATTTGAAGAAGGAAAACAAATATTAGCCAAATCTGGATTAAAAATTATTCCTGCAAATGATTTATCAGATGCAGCCAAAAAAATTGTCGAGGCTATTAAGTAATATGTCTGTTTTAGTTAATAAAAATACCAAGCTAATTTGCCAAGGTTTTACTGGAGCACACGGAACGTTTCATTCAGAGCAAGCACTAGCATACGGAACTAATTTAGTGGGTGGTGTTACACCAGGAAAAGGTGGGCAAAAACATTTAGGTAAGCCAGTTTTTAATTCTGTGCATGACGCAGTTAAAGAAACAGGTGCGGATGCTACCATGATTTATGTACCTGCAAAATTTGCTGCCTCAGCAATCGAGGAGGCAATTGATGCTAAGATTCCATTGATCGTGTGTATTACTGAAGGAATTCCAATTTTAGATATGATTAGAGTTAAATCTAAACTAAAAAAATCAACATCAAGACTCATAGGTCCAAACTGTCCAGGAATTATAACCCCAGATGAGTGTAAAATTGGAATTATGCCAGGTCATATTCACAAAAAAGGTTCTGTAGGAATCGTCTCTAGATCCGGAACACTTACATACGAGGCCGTAGCCCAAACTACAGCAGAAGGATTAGGCCAGTCCACCTGTATTGGTATCGGTGGCGATCCCGTAAATGGTACAAACTTTATTGATTGTTTAGACTTATTTTTAAAAGATACAGAAACTAAATCAATTATCATGATTGGTGAAATAGGCGGAACCGCCGAAGAAGAAGCTGCAGAATTTTTAAAAAACTCAAAAATAAAAAAACCAGTAGTAGGTTTTATTGCAGGAATTACAGCTCCCCCAGGTAGACGCATGGGTCACGCAGGTGCAATAATTTCTGGCGGTAAAGGCGGTGCAAAAGATAAAATATTAAAGATGGAATCTTGCGGAATTAAAGTAACTAATTCTCCAGCTGATATTGGAAAAACATTGAAATCTTTGCTTACTAGCTGATATAATCTACTCAAATAAATGTCCTCCTCTAAGAATAAAATTTTTGAAACCACATCCTTTTTACATGGCACCAATTCAGCTTACATCGAAGAAATGTATGAGAAATACTCAAATGACCCAGGTAGCATCCCAGAAACTTGGAAGTCTTATTTTGAGGCATTAAAAGAAAATAATGATTTAATTAAAAAAGATACTCAAGGTGCAAGTTGGCAACCAAAAAAACTCAAAGATATAACTAACGGAGATCTAGATCAGTATGAAAAATATATTCCAGAAGGTCTTTCTTTAAAAATTCAAAAAAAGATTCAAGAAGAACAACCTAACAGCTCTCCAGTTGAAGTAGAAAAAGCAACTAAGGATTCTGTAAGAGCTATCATGATGATTAGAGCTTACAGAGTTAGAGGTCATTTAAATGCTGATTTAGATCCTTTAGGTTTAATTAAAAGGTTAGACAGTTCTGAGCTAAGACCTGAAAATTATGGATTTTCAGAACGCGATATGGACAAAAAAATATTTATCGATGAGGTGTTAGGCTTAAAATATGCAACTCTGAGAGAAATTTTGCAGATTTTAAATTCCACTTATTGTTCAAAAATTGGCTTTGAGTTTATGCATATGACCAATCCTGAAGAAAAAAATTGGTTACAGCAAAGAATTGAAAACAAAGATAGAGAACCCTTCACTGAACATGGAAAAAAAATGATTTTAAATCGTTTAATCGAAGCAGAAGGATTTGAAAAATATTTAGCAAAAAAATACGTAGGTACAAAAAGATTTGGATTAGACGGGTGTGAATCTCTAATCCCAGCTATGGAACAAATAATTAAAAGAGGCGGAGCGCTTGGATGTAAAGAAGTTAAAATTGGTATGCCTCATCGTGGAAGATTAAACATATTAATCAACGTTTTAATGATGTCGAAAAAGAAAATATTTAAAGAATTTTCCGGTGACCCGGGACCTGCAATTGGCGGAGCCTCAGGAGATGTTAAATATCATTTAGGAGCTTCCAAAGACAGAGAATTTGATGGACACCCAGTCCATGTAAGTTTAACAGCAAACCCTTCACACCTAGAAGCTGTAAATCCAGTAGTACTTGGACAAACTAGAGCTAAACAATATTTTCATAAAGACACAAATAGAGAAAAGGTTATTCCCGTTTTAATACACGGCGATGCTGCTTTCGCAGGACAAGGGATAGTTGCTGAATGTTTTGCAATGTCAGGATTAAAAGGACATAATATTGGAGGCACTATTCATATAATCGTAAATAATCAGATTGGTTTTACTACACAGCCAGCTTTTGCAAGATCCTCTCCTTATCCCACAGACATTGCCAAAGTAGTTGAAGCTCCGATTTTTCACGTTAATGGAGATGATCCCGAGGCAGTTACGTATTGTGCAAAAATTGCCACTGAATTTAGACAACAATTTAAAAGAGACATTGTTATAGATATATTTTGTTATCGAAGATTTGGTCATAACGAAGGTGACGAGCCTATGTTTACGCAACCTTTAATGTATAAAAAAATTAAAGAACAACCTACCACACTAAGTATTTATGCAGAGCAGCTTCAGAGAGAAAATATTTTAACTGAAAAAGAATTCGAAGATGAAAAAAATAAATATCAATCTACTTTAGATCAAGAATTTGAAAGTTCAAAATCTTATATTCCTAATGAAAAAGATTGGTTCTTAGGAACATGGTCAAAATTTACAAGCGAGATCGGTGTAGATCGTAGAGGAAAAACAGGAGTAGAAGCAAGTAAGATAAAAAAATTAGGTGAAAAATTATCTACTATTCCAAGTGATTTTAATCCTCATAAAACGATCCAAAGAATTTTTGATGAAAAAAAGAAAATGTTTGAAACCGGGGAGGGTTTTGATTGGTCTACCGCAGAAAGTTTAGCTTTTGCTACTCTTTTGACCGAAGGTTACCCTGTAAGATTAGTTGGTCAAGACTCTGTAAGAGGAACATTCAGTCAAAGACATTCAGGAATTAATGACCAAGTAACTGGGGATAGATACTATCCATTAAAAAATTTAAGTAATGACCAAGCACCTATCGAAATTATTGACAGTTTGTTATCCGAGTTTGGTGTGCTAGGTTTTGAGTATGGTTATTCATTGAGCGATCCAGATACCCTAACTTTATGGGAAGCTCAGTTTGGTGATTTCGCAAACGGCGCACAAACTATTTTTGATCAATTTATTTCTTCTGGCGAAAAAAAGTGGAGCAGAGCAAGTGGATTAGTTATGTTATTACCTCACGGATACGAAGGCCAAGGACCAGAACACTCTTCTGCAAGAATTGAAAGATATTTACAGTCATGTGCTCAGGAAAATATACAAGTCGTTAATATTACAACTCCAGCTAATTACTTTCATGCCTTAAGAAGACAAATTCATAGATCTTTTAGAAAGCCATTAATTATTTTTACGCCCAAATCTCTTTTAAGACACAAGCGATGTGTTTCTGAAATTGGAGATTTTACATCAAAAAATTCTTTTCATAGAGTAATGTCGGATCGTGCTGAATACCCTGAATATAATTTAATTCCTCTAGCAAAAGATGATAAAATTCAAAGAGTAGTTCTTTGTAGTGGCAAAGTATATTTTGATTTAGTTGATGAAAGAGAAAAATTAAAAGAAGATAAATGTCAAATAGTTAGAATAGAACAACTTTACCCTTTTCCAGCTAAAACTTTAGCAAGACATTTAGGAAGATTTAAAAATGCTACTAAATTTGTATGGTGTCAGGAGGAACCTGAAAATATGGGAGCTTGGAGTTTTATAGAAAAATATATTAAGTGGACTTTGGATTATGTTAACGCGAAATCTCAAGAAATTCATTATGTTGGTCGTAATCCATCCGCTTCTACTGCAACAGGCTACATGAAAAAACACCTTGCTCAACAACAAGAAATTGTTACAAAAGCACTAACTATTTAAATGTCCACACCTATATTAGTACCAACACTCGGAGAGTCAGTTACAGAAGCAACTGTTGCAAAATGGTTAAAAAAAGTTGGCGACAACGTTAATATTGATGAAGCTATTGTTGAATTAGAGACGGATAAAGTAAGTTTAGAAGTTACTTCTCCAACCAAGGGAGTTTTAGAAGAAATCACAGTTAACGTCGGAGAAACAGTTGGCGTAGGATCTCAGTTAGGTGTTATTGGTTCATCTACTTCAGCACAAAAGAATCCTGAAAAAAAAATAGAAGTACAAAAAGAACCTCCAAAACCAGTTACCAAACCATCTCCTACTATTTCACAATCACCCAAAGTAGTTCAGCTTAACGTGGATAAAAAAACAGAATTATCTCCAGCTGTAAAAAGAATAGTTGAAGAAAATAAAATCGACATTTCTAAAGTAGAGGGTTCAGGTAGAGGCGGTAGAATTAATAAAGGTGACCTAATTAGCATGATGGGAATCAGACCAGGCGTAGATGTAAAAGCAAAAACTGTTGGCATGGAGGAAAGAGTGAAAATGTCAAGGTTGAGAGCAACTATCGCTAAGAGACTAAAAGAAGCCCAAAATACTGCAGCAATGCTTACTACTTTTAATGAAGTGGATATGTCCATGATTTTACAGCTACGAAAAGATAATAAAGATGAATTTCAAAAAGTTTATGGGGCAAAACTAGGTTTTATGTCTTTCTTTGTGAAAGCCTGTGTAAATGCATTACAAACCTACCCTGCCGTAAATGCAGAAATTCTAGGTGAAGAAATAATTTATAAAAATTATTACAATATTGGTGTTGCGGTAGGAACAGATAAAGGATTAGTAGTTCCAGTTGTTCGAAATGCAGATCAAATGTCATTTGCCGATATTGAAAATGAAATTGTAAATTTAGGTGATAAAGCCCGAAAAGGCCAATTATCTATTGATGATTTACAAGGAGGAACTTTTACCATTACTAATGGGGGGATTTATGGTTCTATGTTATCTACCCCAATTTTAAATCCACCTCAATCAGGAGTACTTGGAATGCATAATATTGTTCAAAGACCTCATGTGGTTGACGGAAAAATAGAAGTAAGACCCATTATGTATTTAGCTCTATCTTATGATCATAGAATTATCGATGGAAAAGAAGCTGTATCTTTTTTAGTTAGAGTGAAAGAAATTTTAGAAGATCCGAGACGATTGTTTTTAAATTTATAATATGGAAAGTTTTGATGTAGTTGTTATAGGAGGAGGGCCTGGAGGTTATGTCTGCGCTATCCGAGCTGCTCAACTAGGTAATAAAACTGCCTGTATAGAGTCCAGAGGAACTCTCGGAGGCACTTGCTTAAATGTTGGATGCATACCTTCCAAGGCTTTGCTTCACTCCTCTGATCTTTATAAAAAAGCAAATACTGAATTCAAAAATATAGGCATTAATACAGGTCCATTATCTGTAGACTTAGGTAAAATGATGGATCATAAAAATAAATCAGTTGCTGGATTAACTAAAGGTATAGAGTTTTTATTTAAAAAAAATAAAGTTACTTATTTTAAAGGACACGGAGCATTTGAAGCAAAGAATATATTAAGTGTGACCTCCCAAGATGGTTCTGAAGTCAAAATTTCTGCAAAAAATATTATTATTGCAACAGGTTCTTCAGTAGCTTCTTTACCAAATATTTCTATAGATGAAAAAACAGTTGTTTCTTCAACTGGAGCCCTATCCTTAACTACAATACCAAAAAAAATGGTGGTGATAGGAGCTGGTTATATAGGTTTAGAAATGGGATCAGTATGGTTAAGATTAGGAAGCGATGTAGAAGTGGTAGAATACCTGGATCATATTACTCCAGGCATGGATAAAGAAGTATCGAGTGAATTTTTAAAAATATTAAAAAAGCAAGGAATGAAATTTCATTTATCAGCAAAAGTAACCTCAGTGATAAATAAGGGATCGAATGCAACTGTACAATTTGAAAAAGACGGAAATAAAAATGAAATTAATGCAGATATTGTATTAATGTCAGTCGGAAGAAAGCCAAATACACATGGATTAAAGCTAGATAAAGCCGGAGTTGAAATGGATGATAAAGGAAGAGTGAAAACTGATAAACATTACAAAACTAATGTTAATGGAATTTACGCCATAGGAGATGTAATTGCAGGCCCTATGCTCGCTCATAAAGCAGAAGAAGAAGGTATAGCCGTTGCAGAAATGATTTCAGGAAAATATGGACATGTCAATTATGATGTTATTCCTGGCGTCGTTTACACCTCTCCAGAAGTTGCAACTATAGGAAAGACTGAAGAGCAGCTAAAATCAGAAAAGGTAGATTATAATATTGGTAAGTTTCCCTTTATGGCTAATTCAAGAGCTAAAATTAATGATGAAGCAGATGGATTTGTTAAAATCTTAGCTGACAAAAAAACTGATAAAGTACTTGGAGTTCATATGATAGGTCCTGATGTAGGAAATATGATTGGTGAATTAGCTTTAGCAATGGAATTTGGAGCGAGTGCAGAAGATATTGCTAGAACATGTCATGCCCATCCAACTTTGACTGAAGCTATTAAAGAAGCTGCTCTAGCTGTAGATAAAAGACCTATACATTTTTAGATTTTAACTAAATAATTTTTTGACCAGTTTTCTTCCAGTCCTCTAAAAAAGCTTTCAAGCCTTTATCTGTAAGTTCATGTTTATATAATCCATGAAATACCTTAGGTGGTATCGTAGCTATATCTGCGCCAGCTTTCGCTACTTCTTTAACATGATCTAAATTTCTGATTGAAGCAGCTAAAATTTGTGTTTTTAAGTATTTGTAATTAGAAAATATTTTTTTTATATCATAAATTAGATCTACTCCTTTTTCCCCGATATCATCCAATCTACCTATAAAAGGCGAAATATACGTAGCTCCAGCTTTTGCGGCTAAAAGTGCTTGTGCAGCAGAAAAGCACAAGGTGACATTTACTTGATATTTATTTTTTGTAAGAATATGGCAGGCTTCTAGCCCATCCAATGTTAGAGGAACTTTTATTACAATATTTTTAGCAATTTTTTTAAGAATTTTTGCTTCTGCTAGCATTCCTTTGGTTGTCAGGGCTGTAACTTCCGCGCTAACAGGACCTTTCACTTCATTACATATTTCCTTTAAAACAATTTTAAAATCTTTATTTTCTTTTGCTATAAGTGAAGGATTCGTTGTTATTCCATCGATTAAGTTTGCTTTATTAAGCGCTTTGATTTCTTTAATATCAGATGAGTCCAGATATATTTTCATAGGAGTGAAATTAGTATTTTTATTATAAAAATACAAATTGAATTATGATTGCAGATGTTCTTTTACCATTAAATTTTAACCAATCTTTTTCTTATTCATATGATCCGTCATTAAAAATAGAAATAGGACAGTTTGTATTGGTTCCATTTAGAAATAAAAAACTTATTGGTGTTGTTTGGAACAAACCCTCTAAGCTTAAAAAAAAAATAAAACTCAAAAAAATTATCCAAAAAATAAATTATCCATTATTAACTAAGCAAGACATAGTTTTTATAGAGAAAATATCTAACTATAATTTAATCAATCTTGGAAACGTTTTAGACTTGTTTATTTATAACAAAGGTTTTCAAAGTTTAGATAAAGGTATAAAAAAAATTAAAGATTTTACGAATTTTAAATTTCATAAAACAGAAAAGGTTCAATTAACAGATGATCAGAACCAGGTTCTTAAAAAAATAAATGATGAAATTAATTATGATAAATTTAATGTTTTTTTGCTACATGGGATCGCAGGGTCAGGAAAGACTTTAGTTTATTTAAAAATAGTTGAAAAACTTATTCGTGAAGGTCATCAAGTTTTAATATTATTGCCCGAAAAAGCGTTAACAGAACAAATTAGCGAAAGATTTAGAAATTTTTTTAATTTTGAAATAGCCATTTGGCATTCCGGAATAACGGATAAAAATAAAAAAAAATTATGGAAAGGTATTTTTGAAAATAAAATTAAGCTTGTGATCGGAGCAAGATCATCTTTGTTTCTTCCTTTTCAAAATTTAAAACTAATTGTGGTTGATGAAGAACAGGATGCATCTTACAAACAAGACGAAGGAGTTTGTTACTCTGCGAGAGACATGTCTGTCATGAAAGGCTCTACCCATTCCTTTCCAGTGATTTTAGTTTCAGCAACACCGTCAATTGAAACTTATTTTAATGCACAAAATAAAAAATATCATTATCTAAAGTTAAGTAATCGATATCAAAATATTTCTTTACCTAAAGTTGAAATTATAAAACTTTCAAATGTTAATTTAGAAAAAAATAACTTTATATCAACGGAAGTTTACAAATCTGTGACTGAATTTCTAAAAAAAGGTGAGCAAGTACTTTTTTTTATTAATCGAAGAGGGCATTCAACTTTTATGATGTGTTACCAATGCATGCAAAGATTAGAGTGCCCAAACTGTTCGATCGGTCTTGTCTACCATCAGAACTTAAACAAGGCTATTTGCCATTATTGTGACTATAGTTCAAATTTAGATAGAAGTTGTAAAGATGGAGTAAAATGTAATTTTAAATTTTATGGCTATGGGATCGAAAAAATTTTTGAAGAGATTAAATCAAAATTTCCAAATTATAAGTCAGAAATATTTTCTAGCGACTACTCTAATAATAAAAAAAAGGAATATGCTAAGCAGATCAAAAGAATAGAAAATAATGAAATTAATATTATTGTTGGAACTCAGATTATTTCTAAAGGTTTTAATTTTCCCAAATTAAATACTGTTGTAGTGGTCAATGCTGATAATAATTTTTTTGGTAGTGATATAAGATCATCAGAAAAAAACTATCAGCTATTACATCAAGTAGCTGGGAGAGCAGGAAGGTTTAACCATCAATCTACAGTTTTTTTTCAAACCTTCAGTACAGATAATAAAATATTAAATACCATGTCTAATTTTGAAATGAATAAATTTTATGATCAAGAACTATCATTTAGAAAAGATGCAAAACTTCCACCTTATTATCGGCTTATCTCATTTATTATTTCTGGACCTAATAAATATCAGGTCGAAAAATTTTCTCTAGGATTAAAGAACTATTTAAAAAATATTCCTTCTTTAAATATTCTTGGGCCCGTAAGCGCGCCAATACCAAAAATTAATTTGAAGTTTAGAGTTAGAATTTTAGTAAAATTTGAACAAAAAATGAGCCCTCATCGGCAAATTAAAAATATTCTTGATATCACAAAAGTACCAAAAGATTTAAAACTACAAGTTGATGTAGATCCATTAAATTTCCTTTAAACTTTAGCATAGACTGGAACAAATATCGCACTTGATATGGTGTATGGCCGATGGTATGAAGCTTTGCTTTACAAAAAGGGATAATATTGGAACAGCAAACTATATCATTTTCTGACGCTGCAGGTAGATATGCTCTATCTTTGTATCAATTAGCAACCGAGCAATCTTTGCAAGATGTTATTTTAAAAAATGTCAATTCTTTAAATGATATTTTGCTACAGTCCGAGGATTTTAGAAAATTTATTCATAATCCCACTATAAAAAAAAATGATCTTCATAAAGTTTTAGATGCAATTTCAAAAAAATATAACTTTCACGATTACTTTATAAATTTTATCAAAATTTTAATTGATAAAAGTAGAATTTTCTTTTTAGGAAAAATTTTAAAAGATTTCTTACAAATTTACTCTAGAGAAAAAGGCGAGGTTTCAGTCAGAATTACTTTGCCAAATAAGCTATCATCTGAACAAACTAAAGAAGTTGAACAGTTATTAAAAACAACTCTTAAAAAAGATATTAAGGTTGATTTTAGAGTAGATTCTTCTTTAATCTCTGGTTCTACAGTTCAAATAGGAAGTTTAATGATTGATAATTCTGCAAAATCAAAATTTAACAAAATTTTAAACAATATATAGGAGAATAAAATGGACATTAATCCATCAGAAATAACAAAAGTAATTAAAGATCAGATAAAGAACTTTGGGAAAGACGCTGATGTTGCTGAAGTTGGGCAAGTTTTATCAGTTGGTGACGGAATCGCAAGGATCTACGGTTTAGATAATGTTCAAGCAGGAGAGCTAGTTGAATTTGCAGAAGGAACAAAGGGTATGGCTCTAAACCTAGAAACGGACAACGTTGGTGTAGTTATTTTTGGAGATGACTCAAAAATAAAAGAAGGTGACACAATTAAAAGAACGCAAAAAATTGTTGACGTTGCTGTTGGAAAAGGGCTCTTGGGAAGAGTAGTAGATGGATTGGGTAATCCAATCGATGGCAAAGGTCCTATTCAATCAAAAGAAAGAAAAAGAGTTGAAGTAAAAGCTCCTGGAATCATTCCAAGAAAATCTGTTAGTGAACCGATGCAAACTGGTTTAAAAGCAATCGATAGCTTAATTCCGATTGGTAGAGGGCAGCGTGAATTAATTATTGGAGATAGACAAACTGGTAAGACAGCTATTGCGATCGATACAATTATTAACCAAAAAGAAATTAATAAATCTAAAGATGAATCTAAAAAATTATACTGTATCTATGTAGCTATTGGACAAAAACGTTCATCTGTAGCGAACATAGTTAAAACTTTAGAAGATGCAGGGGCAATGGAATACTCAATCGTTGTTGCGGCTACAGCATCTGATCCTGCGCCTCTTCAATTCTTAGCGCCTTACACGGGTTGTACCATGGGCGAATATTTTAGAGATAATGGAATGCATGCGTTAATTGTTTATGATGACTTATCAAAACAAGCGGTTGCTTATAGACAAATGTCATTATTATTAAGAAGACCTCCAGGAAGGGAAGCTTTTCCAGGAGACGTATTTTATTTACATAGTAGGTTATTAGAAAGGGCTGCAAAATTAAATGACGAACTTGGCGGCGGTTCATTAACTGCTTTACCCGTCATTGAAACACAAGCCAGTGACGTTTCAGCTTATATCCCAACAAACGTGATTTCAATCACGGATGGACAAATTTTCTTAGAAACTGAATTATTCTTTAAAGGAATTAGACCAGCTGTTAACGTTGGTATTTCAGTTTCCAGGGTTGGTTCCGCTGCTCAGATTAAAGCCATGAAGCAAGTAGCCGGAACTATTAAATTAGAGCTTGCACAATATAGAGAAATGGCAGCTTTTGCTCAGTTTGGCTCTGATTTAGATGCTGCAACTCAGAAATTATTAAATCGAGGTGGAAAATTAACTGAACTATTAAAACAAGGACAGTATTCACCTCTAAAAGTTGAAGAACAAGTCGTTTCTATTTATTCAGGAGTGAAAGGGTATTTAGATGATATGGACACTGGAAAAATTAAAGAATTTGAAACCCAGATGCTCAATCAAATAAAAAATAATGCCCCAGAAATTCTAGAAAAAATTTCTTCTACTGGAAAACTAGATGAGGATACGGAAAGCAAATTAAAATCATTTTTGGATAAATTTAAAAAAGATTTTATTAAATAATTATGGCGAGTCTTAAAGATTTAAGAAACCGAATTAAAAGCGTAAAGTCCACGCAGAAGATTACAAAAGCAATGAAAATGGTAGCTGCTGCGAAACTTAGAAGGGCTCAAGAAAACGCTGAAAAAGGAAGAGCTTATTCTGATAAGATGAACGTAATTATTTCTAACTTAAAAAACTCAATATCTGATTTATCATCTGCGCCAAAACTTTTGGCTGGAACAGGTAATGATCAAACTCACCTTTGTGTTGTGCTGACAGCTGATAGAGGTTTGTGTGGAGCTTTTAATACAAATATATGCAAAAAGGCTAGGGAGTTTTGTTTTCAAGTTTTAAAAAATAACAAAAATTTAAAAATTATTACCGTAGGTAGCAAAGGGTTTGATCAATTAAAAAGAAATTTTGGAAAATATATAGTTGAAAAAATCAGTTTTAAGCATGTGAAAAATATATCCTTGCAGCAAGCAGACGAAATTTCTAAAAAAATTATTGAGATGTTTGAAAAAAATGAGTTTGATATTTGTACTATTTTTTATAATAAATTTAAAACAGTCATATCCCAAGAGCCTCAAGCACAGCAAATTATTCCAGTTCCAAATAATACTAACGAAAATAATGAAAATAATGACTCAGATGCCCAATATGAATTTGAACCAAGCGAAGAAGAAATACTAGAAAATCTATTACCTAGAAATATTTCTACACAAATTTTTAAAGGATTTTTAGAAAATGCAGCAAGCGAACAAGGCTCGAGAATGTCAGCGATGGATAATGCCACAAGAAATGCTGGAGATTTGATCAATAGATTAACAATTAATTATAACAGAAGTAGGCAAGCAGTAATTACTAAAGAACTAATCGAGATTATTTCTGGTGCCGAATCTTTATAGAAAGGAAAAAAAATGAAAAATAATATAGGAGTTATAACTCAGGTTATCGGGGCGGTAGTTGACGTAAAGTTTGAAGAAAGTCTACCGGAAATTAATACAGCACTGGAATGTAAAAATTCAGGAAACAGATTAATATTAGAAGTAGCACAGCACTTAGGAGAAAACACTGTCAGAACTATTGCTATGGATTCCACAGAAGGATTAAAAAGAGGCGACCAAGTGACTGATACTGCGGCTCCTATTAAAGTACCTGTAGGTCCAGAGACATTAGGAAGAATTATTAACGTGATTGGTGAACCAATCGATCAACTCGGCGATGTTAAAACAAAAGAAGCATGGCCCATACATAGAGCTGCACCATCTTTTGTGGATCAGTCTACTGAAACTGAAGTTTTAGTTACAGGCATTAAAGTTGTGGACTTGTTAGCCCCTTATGCAAAGGGAGGAAAAATTGGATTGTTCGGAGGAGCGGGTGTTGGAAAAACAGTGTTAATTATGGAATTAATTAACAACGTTGCAAAAGCTCACGGTGGATATTCCGTATTTGCTGGAGTTGGAGAAAGAACAAGAGAAGGTAACGACTTGTATCATGAAATGATTCAGTCTGGGGTTATCAAAACTAAAGGACCAGGATCTAAAGCTGCACTAGTTTATGGACAAATGAACGAACCTCCAGGAGCAAGAGCAAGAGTTGCATTAACAGGTCTAACTTTAGCAGAATACTTTAGAGATAAAGAAGGCCAAGACGTGCTTTTCTTCGTAGATAATATTTTTAGATTTACTCAAGCCGGTTCAGAAGTTTCTGCATTACTTGGAAGAATTCCTTCTGCAGTGGGTTATCAGCCTACTTTAGCTACCGATATGGGTAACTTACAAGAAAGAATTACTACAACAAACAAAGGATCGATTACATCCGTGCAGGCAATTTACGTTCCTGCGGACGATTTAACAGATCCTGCACCAGCAACTTCATTCTCACATTTAGATGCTACAACGGTTTTATCAAGACAAATTGCTGAGCTTGGAATTTATCCAGCAGTGGATCCTTTGGATTCTACTTCAAGAATTCTTGATCCTAGAATCGTAGGCGAAGAGCATTACCGAGTTGCTCGAGAGGTACAAAGAATTTTACAAACCTACAA
Source organism: Candidatus Pelagibacteraceae bacterium (assembly GCA_038146245.1). Lineage (GTDB taxonomy): Bacteria > Pseudomonadota > Alphaproteobacteria > Pelagibacterales > Pelagibacteraceae > JAYQRG01. Next base: position 37,279 of record JAYQRG010000006.1, read on the forward strand.
ATCCCTTCAAGATATTATTGCGATTTTAGGAATGGATGAGCTTTCGGAAGAAGATAAATTAGTTGTTGCGAGAGCTAGAAAAATACAAAGATTTTTATCTCAACCTTTCTTTGTGGCTGAAGTATTTACTGGTTCTCCAGGAAAATTAGTTGACTTAGATGCAACCATCAAAGGGTTTGATGCTATTTGTAAAGGTCAATACGATCATTTGCCAGAAGCAGCTTTTTATATGGTAGGAACTATTGAAGAAGCTATAGAAAAAGCAGAGAAAATGGCTAAGGAAGCAGCTTAATTATTAATGCAAGTTGATATTATTACTCCTGAGCGAGTTGTCTTTTCCGATTTAAATAGCACCATGGTCACCGTACCAGGTGTAGAGGGGCAGATGGGAATTTTGGACAGTCATGCTCCAACGATAACTTTTTTAAGACCGGGTGTAATAAGCGTTGAAGGTTCTGAAAAAAAATACTTTTTTACGACTGGTGGAGTTCTAGATTTTAAAGGTAATAACCTAAATATTCTTTCTCAAGAAATTTTTGATATTCAAAACTTATCTAATGAGAAAATAAGCGAGTTAAAATCTAGAGCAATGCAAGATATCGAAAATTCTAAAAGTGATAACGATACATATTTAGCTAATACATTGCTTCAAGAATTAAATAATTTAGCAACTAAATAAATTCTTTAAATTCTTCAATTACAGATAAATATAGTTCTTTTTTAAAAGAAACAATTAACTCAGGAAGATCAATAATTGGAGCCCACTTCCATTCACTAAACTCTGGATTTTTTTGTTTAATATTGATTTCACTATCCGGACCTAAAAATTTCATTAAGAACCAATATTGTTTTTGACCACGGTATTTTCCTTTCCATATTTTCCCTAGAAGGCGATCAGGAAGATCGTAAGTATAAATTTTTGATGATTTTTTAATAATTTTTATAGATTGCATTCCAGTTTCTTCAAATAATTCACGCTTTGCAGCTATTTCGTATTCTTCATTTTCATCGACACCACCCTGCGGCATTTGCCATGCCTCTTGATTATCAATTCTCTTTCCAACAAATATTTTTTTTTGATCATTAAAAACCATCATGCCGACCCCTGATCGGTATGGAAGCGTAGAATTTTTAATCATGACAGCTTTAGAAGTTTTAATGCATATTCAAGCTGGTTATCTGTAGGTGTATTTATTTTGAAATTATCACCCTTTTCTTTAACGGTAATATCAGGTTCTACACCAATATCAGATATTGATTCTCCGTAAGGTAAATAATATTTTGCTGTAGTTAATCTTAAACCACCTTTACTTCCTAATGGAACTATAGTTTGAACCGAACCTTTTCCAAAAGTTGTTTCTCCCAGCAAAATTGCTCGTTTATGATCTTTTAAAGCCCCCGAAACGATTTCAGCTGCTGATGCAGAACCTCTATTAATTAGAACTATAAGAGGTTTATTATTTATCATATCCCCCTTTTTTGCCCTGTAAATTTTTATATCATTTTTATCTCTTCCTTTTGTAGATACCACATCACCCCCATCTAAAAATACATCTGTGACTTTTATAGCCTGATTTAAAAGCCCCCCAGGATTATTTCTTAGATCTAATATATAGCCGTTAATATTTTTATTTTTGTTAAAATCATTTATTTTAGTGATTAATTGATCAGAGGTCTTTTCATTAAATCCTCTTAACCTAATATAACCAATATTTTCTTTAAATTCTGAGGTAACTTCTCTAACGTTAATTTTTTCTCTAACTAGAGTAAATTTTAAATCATCTCTTACATCTACTCTTCTTACGGTAATATTAATTTTGGTCCCTACTTTTCCTCTCATTAAATTTACAGCTTCAATCAAACCTAAACCTTTTACCTGTTTGTTATTAATTTTGATTATGTAATCGCCAGCTTTAATTCCTGCCCGTGATGCGGGTGTATTATCAATGGGAGATATAACCTTTACCAATCCATGTTGCATAGAGATTTCAATACCAAGTCCACCAAATTCTCCCTTGGTATCAGACTCCATATTTTTAAAATCATCGGGTTTCATATAAGCAGAATAAGGATCTAAATGCTGTAGCATTCCACTGATAGCGTAGTCCAACACGTCTTCGATATTTACTTCGGTGACATAATCTTTTTTTATGGTTTCTAAAATCTCACTAAATAAATCTAATTTTTCATAAATTTTACCTTCATTTTTTGAAAAGGAATTATGAGTAAAAAAAAATAAGAAAAAAAATATTATAAATATTTTGCAATTTTTTATCATTTATACCCTATGATATGGATGTTTAACCATAATAGTAGCACATCTATATATTTGTTCACATAAAATAACACGAGCTAAAGAATGTGACAAAGTAAATTTGCTTAAAGAAATCTTTTTAAATTTAGAGGTATCAAAATCAAATCCAGAGTCTCCACCAATAAAAAACTGGATGTGTTTTACTCTTTGACTGTTTAAGTCTTTAATTTTTTTTACAAAATCCATAGTGTTAAAATCCTTTCCTTTTTCATCTAAAAAAAAACTATTAGATAATGATACTGCAGTCGATTTTTTTATTATTTCTTCAATGGGAGCGCTTTTAATTTCAAAATCTAAAATTCCACTATTTTTAAGGTTTAATATTCTTTCTTTATATATGTTGCAAAGGTCATTCTCAGGACCTTTATTCAAGCGTCCCTCACAGAGGATGGAAATCTTCATTATATGCTAAGCTGTTTTTTTGGAAGAATATCTTCCCACATTTTTTCAAGATTATAGATATTTCTTTTTTCAGGATGAAAAATGTGGACTACAACATCAATTGCATCTATGAGTTTCCAATCGTCACTTTCTCTTCCTTCTATTTTGCAATTTTCTAAACCATGTTTTTTTAATTTATCTACTGTAATTTCTGATAGTGCCTGTATGTGTCTAGAAGAAGTGCCACTCGCAACGACCATGTAGTCCGCGATAGAACTTTTTTCTTTTAAGTCGATAGTAACAATGTTGGTAGCTTTATTATCGTCTAAAGTTTTTAGAATGTGATTTAATATATCTGTTTTGTTCAAATTATTAATTGTTATTAAATTTATATAAACGATTTTTAATTTTTGATGAAGAAAAATTTACACCTTTTATTTTGAGGTAAACCCATTGGTTTTGGTTGATTTTTAATGAATTATCAAATTTTTTTAAGATTATATAATTTGTATTTTTTTTAAAAAATACGGTTTTTTTCATTAGCTTACTATAACCAGGCCTTTCAATAACTGCGATTGTAGAATTTTTTTTGATATAGCTTAGCTGTTTCCATTTATGTAATTGAAAGATGATGTCAGAGCCGATTACGAAAAATATTTTTTTATTTGGATTTAATTTTTTTAATTTTTTTAAAGTTTGGTAGGAAAATTTACTTGTAAAATTCAACATTTGAATTTTTTTAATTTTTTTAATTTTTTTTTTACATAAATTCCATCGTTCATTATAAGTATAAAAATATTTTTTTTTAATGAGAGGATTAATTTTTGTTAAATCCCAATATATCTTTTCTAATTTTAATAACTTAATTGCTTTTCTTGAAATATAGATATGTCCCTGATGAGGAGGATCAAACGATCCTCCCAAAAGACCAATGTGACCCATTTGTCTCAAGGACGTAACTGACCTTTGCCCTCCACTATATACTTGTAGGTTGTTAACTGCTCTAATCCTACTGGACCTCGTGGAGGCATTTTATTAGTGGAAATACCAACTTCTGAACCTAAGCCAAACTCATAACCGTCAGCAAATTGAGTTGATGTATTTTGCATGATGATTGAACTCGATAATTCATTCGAAAATTTATTAATATTTTTTTTATTAGTTGAAATGATGCTTTCCGTGTGGTTTGTGCCATATTTTTTTATATGATGGATAGCAGCATCAACATCTTTTACAAATTTTACAGAAATTTTTGCATCAAGATATTCTGTAGCCCAATCCTTTTCCTTCGCTAACTTGGAATTAGGATAAATTTTTTTAATTTCTTGTTCTGCAATAATTTCACATCCTGATCTAGATAATTTATCTAATATGCTAATAATATGGTTCTTATTGACTTTTTTATTAATCAATAATGTTTCTGCAGCTCCACAAATGCTTGTTCTTCTCATTTTAGAATTAAAAATAACTGAATTTGCTAATTCAAAATTATACTTTTCATCTAAATACACATGACATAACCCTTCCAAGTGACCAATAGTTGGGATTTTAGATAACTCTAAAACTTTTTTTACAAGTCCTTTCCCACCTCTTGGGATGATAATATCAATGTAATCTGACATTTTAGAAAGCAAAATATCCACCATAACTCTATCGGTAGATTTAATTAATTGTGCACAATCCGGATTGATTTTTTTATTCTTAAGACAATCTCTAAATAAATTGGAAATGGCAATATTGCTTAAAATGGCTTCTTTGCCTCCTTTTAGAATCGCAGAATTTCCAGACTTAAAACATAGAGTTGCAACATCAGAAGTAACATTAGGCCTTGCTTCGTATATTACCCCAATTACTCCAATTGGCATACTTACTCTTTTAATTTTTAAACCGTTTGGTCTTTTCCAAGATGATAGAACTTTATTAGTTGGATCTTTAAGACTAATTACTTCTTCGATTGAGTTTAAAATACCTTTGATTTTATTAGAATTTAACTCTGTTCTTTCTAAAATATTTTCTTTTATTTTTAGTTTTTTTGCATTGTATAAATCTTTGCTATTTTCTTTTAGAATATAATTAGTGTGTGACTTAATTTTATTTTTAAATAAATTTAAAGCTTCATTCTTTTTTTTTTCAGAAAGGTTAGATAAAAAAGACGATGCAACCTTTGCTTTTTGACCAAGATTAATTAAATATTTCAGATTATTCATTTTTATTTAAAACTAAATTATCAATATGAATTACCTCACCACGTGATGAATATCCAAGAATATTTTGAATTTGATCACTTTTTGCACCTTTAATTTTATCAATTTCATTATTAGAGTAAGATACTACTCCCAATCCTACTTTATTTTTATTTTCGTCTAAAATATCAATAGTATCTCCTCGACTAAATAATCCTTGAACTTGTTTGATACCTACAGATAGTAAACTTTTTCCTTGGAGTAAGGCGTTTAAGGCACCTTTGTCAACAATAATTGATCCATTGTTTTTAATACTGCTTAATATCCATTTTTTCTTAGCATTTATTTTATTGGTTTGAGGCACAAACCAAGTATATTTTTTTTCCTTAATTAATTTTTTTACTGGGTTTTGAACTGTACCTTTCGCAATAATCATATTGCATCCTGTGGCCATACATATTTTTCCAGCTTCTAATTTTGTGATCATTCCTCCTGTTCCATACTCATTAATACTACTAGATGCGTATTTTTTGATTGTTTCATCAATCGATTTAACAATTTCTATAAATTTAGCTTTTTTGTTTGTGTTTGGATTTTCAGTATAAAGACCGTCAATATCCGAAAACATAATTAAAGTATCCGCATTGCAAATTTGAGAAACTCTAGCTGATAATCTATCATTATCCCCATATCGAATTTCAGAAGTAGCCGTTGTATCGTTTTCATTCACAATAGGAATGGCTTTAATTTTTAGAATGTTTGCTATAGTTTCTTTTGCATTTAATGATCTTCTGCGGTTCTCAGTGTCATCCAAGGTAAGTAAAATTTGTCCAATTTTTATTTTTTTCTTTGAAAACGCTGATTTAAATAAATTCATCAATTCAATTTGTCCAATGGAGGCAACTGCTTGAAACTCATTTAATTTTAAATTTTTTTTACTAAGATTTAGATATTTACAACCAAGGGCAATAGCTCCACTTGTTACAATAATTACTTCAATTTTTTTTTTTAATAAAAAAGTTATATCGTCAACTAAACCTTTAACCCATTTAATATTAATTTCATTTTTATGATTAATTAATAAAGAAGAACCAATTTTAATTACAATTTTTTTAGATGATAAAAGATTCATAGAAGTGAATAAAGTAATTGTTGAATATTTTGATTTTTTATGACTGAAATTTCATAAAATTTCTTTTTATATTTCTTTCTAAAATCAGAGGTTTTTTTTTCTTTTTCCTTATCGTCAATCATATCAATTTTGTTAAATGCTACTATTTCCTTTTTATCTAATAATTTTTTACTATAATTTTTTAACTCATTTCTAATTATAGTATAACGTTCAAATAAATTTTCCTCCGTGATATCTATAAGATGTATAATACTTTTACATCTTTCAATATGCTTTAAAAATTTATCTCCTAATCCAACGCCTTCGTGTGCGCCCTCTATCAATCCAGGAATATCGGCAATAACTATTTCTTTATCACCAGCACTAAAGACACCTAAGCTTGGGTTTAAAGTCGTAAATGGATAGTCAGCAATTTTTGGTTTTGCTTTAGTAGCTCGGGATAAAAAACTAGATTTACCTGAGTTTGGAAATCCGACCAAACCCACATCTGCAATTATTTTTAATTCTAGCCAAATATCAAACTCTTCACCTAAGGTTCCGTTGGTTGTTTTTCTTGGAGAGCGATTAGTTGATGTTTTAAAACAAGTGTTTCCCAATCCACCTCGTCCGCCTTTTGCTATAATCACCTCTTGCTCCTGATTAACCATATCAAATAATAATGTTTTTTTATCATCAGCATAAATTTGTGTTCCTACTGGAATTTTCAAAATTAAATTTTTCCCAGCCGCTCCAGTTTTGTTATTGCTTTTTCCATTCTCTCCATTTTGTGCTTTAAAATGTTGATTGTATCTAAAATCAATCAAAGTGTTTAAATTATTACTAGCCCGAAGAATAATAGATCCACCTTCACCACCATTTCCACCATTTGGACCTCCAAACTCAATAAATTTTTCTCTGCGGAAACTACAACATCCATTTCCACCGTTACCTGCTTTAAGAGATATTTTTGCCTGATCTAAAAATTTCATAAATATAAAATTGTTTATATAATTATAATTTAAGAGAAGATTCTTAAACTAATTAAGATAAGTGGGGAACTACGGAAATAAATGTTTTGCCAAACTTTTTAGTTTGGAATTTTACTATACCAGCTACCTTTGCAAATATGGTATGATCTTTACCCATACCAACGTTTAGACCTGGGTGCATTTGTGTTCCTCTTTGTCTTAAAATAATGTTTCCTGGAACAACTTTTTGACCGCCATATATTTTTACGCCAAGACGCCTACCGGCACTATCTCTTCCGTTTTTCGACGATCCACCCGCTTTTTTTGTAGCCATAATCTATACCTATATCATTAAGCACTCTTTTTTAAAGTGCTTTCTTTTTTTTCTGTTTTTGGTTTATCCTGTATTTTTGCTTCGGATAACAATTTTCCATTTTTCCCAAAAATTTTTGTAATTTCAATAACACTAATTTTTTGCCTATGACCTTTTTTTCTTTTAGAATTTTTTCTTCTTCTTTTTTTAAAAACTAATATTGTTTTATTTTTTGTTTGTTTAACTACTTTTGCCTCAACCTTTGCACCATCAACGTATGGTGTTCCAAGATCTGTTTCGTTATTATTATTAACTAACAAAATATCTTTAAATTCAATTGTATCACCCATTTTTAAAGGTAATTTTTCTACTCTTAATTTATCATTAGCTGAAACTTTATATTGTTTTCCGCCAGTGTTTATAATTGCAAATGTCATATTTTTGTATTTTTAAAGTAGGCGCAATATAGCTTTGGGTAAGTTCATGTCAAGTTTGAATAGGCAAAGAGACTAAAAATTATCCTTTAATTGTCTCAGCTTTTTGAAAACATCTATCTCCGTAGCATGAATCATATTAAGGCTCTGTTTTATAATAGGGTCATCACATCTAAAAAAAATATTATTCAATTTCTCCTCCTTCACTGTAGTAGGAATCGTTGGAATATTATTTTTTCTTTTATTTTTGATCTCATCGATTTTTTTATTCAAATTAGTATTTTGTTGGTCATAAGCTTTGCAAAATCTACTATTATTCTCTGTATACTCATGACCACAAAAAATTTTAGTATCTTCAGGTAAAGATTTAACTTTATTAACAGATTCAAACATTTCTTCAAAACTACCTTCAAATATTCTTCCACATCCCAATGAAAAAACAATATCCCCCACAAATGCATATTTGTTATTAATAAAATTATAAAAAACATGCCCCGAAGTATGCCCTGGCGCATGTAAGATTTGAATTCGTTCTTCGCCAAAATCCCAAATTTGATTATTATTTAATCGAATATCTATTCCCGGAATTCTGTTTGCATCTTTATCAAAACCTATAATCTTACAATTATATTTTTTTTTTAAATCTAGATTGCCTCCCACATGATCATGATGATGGTGAGTTACTAATATAAAATCTAAATTTTGTTTTTTATGATTTAACTCTTTTTCAATAGGGGTCGATTCTGCTGGGTCAATTACAATATTTTTTTTCGTTTTTGAATCTGTTATAAGATAAGAATAATTGTCAGTTAGACATTTTATTAATGTGACATTTAACATAATATCGAATGTATCAAGATTTTATTGAATATCAAAAGTATTATAAAACTGAAATTGGAAAAATTATTACAAAAGATATATCAGAAAAATTAAATAAATTTTGCTATCTTTACGATCATCAAAAAATTGCAGGGTTTGGTTTTGCTCACCCTTTTATAAAAATAGATCCTAATAAAAAAATAGATTTAATTTATTACTATTCTAAAAAAACTGGAATTCATGGTGGAGATATTGAAAATTTTAATAAGGCTTTAGTAGATGAGGATCAATTGCCATGTGAAGACTCACAATTTGACCATGTTTTTGCAATTCATTATTTAGAAAATCTTAACAACTTTAAACAAGGTTTGAGAGAACTTTGGCGAGTTACTGCCCCAGAGGGTAAGCTTTACATAGTAGTGCCTAATAAAAAATCATTATGGTACTTAAATGACAAAAGCCCTTTCTCCTCTGGATATGGATTTTCTAAACTTCATATTCAACATCTTATTCAGGAGAACCATTTCGAAATTCAATTTATTGAAAGACTAATCTATTATTCTAACACCAATTCAAAATATTTAATAAAATATCAAAATTTTATTAATCGATTAGGGTCACTTTTTTTTAAATATTTTAATGGTGTTTATTTATGTGTACTAAAAAAGAGAGTTTATATTAAACCTCTTGAGAATCAAAATTACCTTAAAAAAGTTTTGACCGGAGCAATATCTAAAACCTAGTTTATTTTGAAATTATAAAAACCCCAATTTCTGAAAGCAGATTTTTTAAACCAAGATTAGCTTTTGTTATATTACTAATTTTTCCTGACGAAATAGAAATAGATTTTTCAACTCGAATATTGTCTAGTTTGCAAAGATTATAAAAATCTTTGATGGTACACATATGTAAATTAGGGGTGTTATACCATTCGTTAGGTAAATTTTTTGTAACAGGCATGGTCCCTGCAAATAACAAATTAATTCTTACTTTCCAGTAACCAAAATTAGGTATGGTGATAATTGCTTTCTTTGCGATTCTCAGCAGTTCACTTACTACTTTACGAGGATCGTAAAATTGTTGAAGTGCCTGATTTAAAATTGCTGCATCAAAAGACTGGTTTGGGTAGTTGATCAAGTCTTTTTCTGCATCTCCTTCAATTACAGTTAAACCTTTAGCTAAACACTCTTGTACTCTTTTTTGATTAATTTCTAGGCCTCTTCCGTCTACTTGTTTTTGATTCTTCAAATTAAGTAATAAATCTCCATTACCACAACCAACATCAAGAACTCTTGAATTTTTATCAATTAAATCAATTAAAACGTGATCTTCAACTTTCATTCTTAAAATCCTCGTAATTAGAATCTAGAAAACCTTTTAGGGTTTCAAAAAATTCAGGTTCATCCACTAAAAAAGAATCGTGACCATTATTAGTAATTATGTTCACAAAACTTACTTTTGCACCAATAGAATTTAGAGCAATTACTATTTTTTTACTTTCAATGGTAGGGTAAAGCCAGTCAGTAGAAAAAGATATTACACAAAATTTTATTTTACTATTATTAAAAGCTTTAGATAAATTTCCTTGATTTGCTCTGTACAAATCAAAATAATCCATTGCTCTAGTAATATACAAATAAGAATTTGCATCAAATCGATCTACAAAAGAGTATCCCTGATATTTCAAATAACTTTCGACTTGAAAATCCGCATCAAAGGAAAACTTTAAATTTCCATCTTCTTGGAGTTTTCTTCCAAATTTATTCTGAAGTCCAGTTTCAGATAAGTAGCTGATATGACCAGCCATTCTTGCAACTGCAAGTCCTTTTCTAGGAACTTTACCTTTTAAAAAATAATTTCCATTATCCCACTCAGGATCTGCCATGATCGCTTGTCTTGCAAGCTCGTTAAATGCAATATTCTGCGCAGAGTGACTAGCAGCACACGCAATTGGAACTGACGCATAAGTTCGATCAGGAAACAAAGAACAAAATTGTAGAGCTTGCATTCCTCCCATAGACCCACCAAGAACACTTAATGTTTTTTTTATCCCTAGGTGGTCTAGCAAATGAATTTGAGCGCTTACCATGTCTTTAATGGTAATGACTGGAAAATTTAATCCATAAGGCTTACTAGTTTTAGGATCAATTTCTTTCGGGCCCGTACTACCCATACAACCACCTAAAACATTTGCGCAAATTACGAAATATTTATTAGTATCAATCGTTAATCCTGGTCCAACAACTAAATTCCACCATCCCTCTCTCCCAGTTACTTTATTAATACCAGTTACATACTGGTCTCCGGAAAGCGCATGAAAAACAAGAATTGAATTCTTTTTATTAGCGTCTAGCTTTCCATAAGTTTCGTAAGCAATATCAAACTTATCTAGAACGATACCACAATCGAGTTGGAGCTTTTTGTTTATGGTGATTTTGTTTATTTTTGTAAAATCTAAATTCATTAATATTAATCGTAGTAACCTACGATTTCCTTTTTAGCAGTTATACGCCTGCAATTCGGTTAAATCGGCGTAGAGCTTTTTACTAAAAGCTAAAATTTTTGTCAAACATGTTACTTTGATTACTGCTTTATTCTATTATAAAAGCCTAAATATGAATCTTCCTATCGGCAAAAAAATCAAAGTAGAAAAGTACGTTGGTGGATTATCTAAAATTGGCAAGGTAAAGAATCCAATTAAACTATCCGCAAATGAGTCAGCATTAGGACCTTCTCCAAAAGTTACTAAATATCTTATGAAATCTTTTAATAATTTTAAAAGATATCCAGACGGAAATGGTACAAAGTTAAAAAAAATTATTGCGAAGAAAAATAAGCTAAAAGATAATCAAATTATACTTGGGTCAGGATCTGACGAAATTCTGAGCTTAGCATGCCAGGCATATTTGGAACCAAATGATGAGATTATAGTAAGTGAATTTTCATTTTTGATGTACCGAATCTATGCTCAACTTAATTCTGCAAATGTAAAATTTTCAAAAGAAAGCAACATGAAATTCTCTATAGAGGAAACTTTAAAACTAATTAATAATAGAACTAAAATCATATTTATTGCAAACCCTAACAATCCTACCGGAACCTATTTAAATAGTAGAGAAATGATAACTTTAAGAAACAATATTCCAGAAAATATTTTACTAGTGGTAGATGATGCGTATTGTGAATATGTAAAAAAATCTGACTATCGGTCTGGATTGGATTTATTTAAAAATTCTAAAAACGTTTTAGTAACAAGAACCTTTTCAAAAATATATGGTTTAGCTAATCTAAGATTAGGATGGGGATTTGCTTCTTTAAACATCATAGAAGATTTAAATAATTTTAAACCACCTTTTAATATTTCAGGAATAGGAGAAGAGGCAGCTTGTATAGCGCTTGCAGATAGAAGCTGGTTAAAAAAAAACCAAAAACACAATATTAAATGGTCAAAAATAATATATAAAATTTTAAAAGAAAAAAAAATTAATTGCAACTTACCATTAGCGAACTTTTTTTTAATGAATTTTGATAATTTAAAAATAAATTCAGATGAAGCTTTTAAAATTTTTGCAAAAAATAGAATTATTCTAAGAAAAATGAACTCTTATAAAATAAAAAATTCATTACGTTTCACTATTGGTAATGATATCGAAAATAAAATATTTGTTAAAGTTTTAAAAGAGAATTTTTAATTATGAATCAAATTTCAATTATTGGAGCAGGATTAATTGGTTCATCAATCGCAAGAAATGTTTCTCATCATTACCCAAAATGTAAAATACAAATCATTGATAATTCCAAATCAGTGCTTAAAATTTGCAAGAAAATAAAATTAGGTAATTTTTTTAAACGTAAAATAGACTCAGATATTAATAAATCTCAATTCATATTTATATGCACGCCAATCAGCAGCTATAAAACAATCTTTTCATCTTTGCAAAAATTTGATCTTAAAAATAGTTTGATTACCGATGTTGGTTCTTCGAAAACAAAAGTAATTGAATTAGCAAAAAAATATTTTAAAGGAAAATTTTTTGTGCCAGGTCATCCTGTTGCGGGAACAGAATATAGTGGCCCCAGATCAGGATTTAAAGAACTTTTTAAAAATCGATGGTGCATTTTAACCCCTTGTAGTTTGTGTAATAAAAAGAAAATATTATCGATATCTAAAATTTGGAAAAAGTTTGGCTCCAAAATTACAATTATGAATGCAAGACATCACGATTCTATTATGGCTATTACTAGTCACATTCCCCACTTAATTGCTTACAATATTGTAGGTACAGCTTTTGATTTAGGAAAAAAATTAAAATCAGAAGTGATTCAATTTAGTGCAAGCGGTTTTAGAGACTTTACTAGAATTGCATCTTCAGATCCTACCATGTGGAGAGATATTATGCTGACTAATAAAAAAGAAATTTTATCTATGCTAACTAAATTTAATAAAGATCTAAATCGTCTAAAAACCGCAATTCAAAATGACGATGGAAAATATTTGTTTAATAAATTTAAAAAAACAAGGGAAATTAGAAACAATATTATTAAGGCTGGACAAGATATAAATTTGCCCAATTTCGGTAGAAAAAATTAATTATAAAAACTTTTTTCAATTCTTGAAATAAATTCATCTTGAGGAAGACCAGTTTCAACCATGTCTTGAAATATAATAGAGATTTTTCCAGGATATTTCATAAAGCTATTTCTTGGCCAAACTTTACCGGTGTTTAGCTTAACAGGTAAACAGTTAATTTTTAAATTATCATAAATACGAAATATTCCTTTTTTTAATGGACGAATTTCATTGTAGGGAATTCTTGTTCCTTGAGGAAAAATAATTAGAGTAAATCCAAGGTTAATTTGATTTTTTAGGTCAGAGAAGAAATTAATGTTTTCTTTAGAAACTTTATTTCTATCAATTCCAATACAGCCAACTTTTTTTAAACAAGAACCAAATAAAGGGATAGAAAGTAATTCCTTTTTAACTACAAAAAAAGCATTTCTTACAAGATAGTTAAACACAAATGTTTCAAACATTGATTGGTGAGCAGAGGCTACAAAAAATTTAGTATTATAATTTATTTTTTCTCTTCCTAAAATTTCAACCTCTGTTCCCAATACAGTTCTAGTAATAAATACGATATACCATCCCAAGTAATAACTTATTCCAGCTACATATTTTCTTGGAAAAATTAAAAACGGAAAACAAAGTAAACTTGCAAATATAATTCCAAAATAAAGTAGAATATTAAATAAAAGAGATCGAATGAAATTCACAACTTTAATTTATAGAATTTGTTCAAATTTTTGTCTTTTTTTTAAAACCTTTACTTTTCCTTTTTGGTAACCAATTTCTTCTATTAGAGGTCTTATATTATAATTAGATGATAGAACTTTACCGTAAGCTCCGCAATTTTTTATACAAATATAATCGTTATCTTTCAGAAGTGGGTAGTTATTATAAGTCCCAAATTTATCACTGCTTTCACAAATAGGACCTACAAACTCAATTCTTTTTTTGAATTTAGAATTATTTTTTATTAATGGTAAAATTTCATGATAAGCATCATATAAAGCTGGCCTTAATAGATCGTTCATTCCAGCATCTAAAATAATAAAAGACCTATCGGAACTTTTTTTAACATAAATCACTTTGCTGATGATCACGCCACCGTCAGATACAAGATATCTTCCTGGTTCTAAAATGATATTTACATTATTTTTTATTTTAAATTGGTAAACAAGTTTTGCATATTCTTTAATTTTAAAAGTATTCTCGTTATTAGAATAAGGTACGGACATTCCTCCACCTAGATCGATCCACTTCATTAAATATCCACTTTTCTTTAAAGAAACTAATATCTTAGTTAAAAAAGATAATACTTGCTGAAAAGGTTTTAAACTTTGAATCTGACTTCCAATATGCACACTTAAACCAATAAAGTTTAGATATGGGTGGGCATAATATTTTTTTAAAATAAATTTAGCATCATTGATGGAAACACCAAACTTATCGCCTTTTTGACCGGTTGCTATTTTTTTATTTGTAAAAACTTTAACATCTGGATTAATTCTAATTCCTAAACAAACTCTTTTCTTCTTTTTAGCTGCAAGAATAGCAATTTTTTCTACCTCATTAATCGATTCACAATTAATAATCAGGATATTTTTATCGATAGCATGATTAAGTTCCTCGGTACTTTTCCCAACACCAGAAAACACAATTTTTGATTTAGAGCAGCCAGATTTTAATGCTAATTTTAATTCTCCTCCAGATACCACATCTATACCAAGACCATTTTTTTTCATTAGTTTTAAAATTTCTAGATTGGAATTAGATTTAGTTGCAAAACAAATAGTCGGTCTAGACTTATGAAATGCTTTTTTTATATTGCTGATGTTTTTCTGAATTTGATCAAAAGAGTATAAATAAAACGGGGTAGTTTTTTTTTTAGCTAAATTATTTAAATTTAAATTATGAAAAAAAAGATTTTTCTTTTTATATTTTAATGAACTCATTCTTAAGCAATGATTTTTCTAATCTCAGCATTTTCTTTGTAAACAGGCGGGCTTTTTTTACCGCAGGAAGCAAGTCCTAAAAGAATAATTGCGAAAATGATAAATGCTATTCTCATCTAAATTCCTTGGTTAATTGCTTAATCATTTTAATTACATTCTGTTTCGATGTTCCACCGTACGATTTTTTTGAATCCACAGAGTTTTCTACTTTTAAAATTTTTAAAACATCGTTTCCAACTATTTTATCTATTTTTTTAATTTCTTCCAAAGAAAGCTCATCTAATTTTTTATTTAATCTTTCAGCTTGATTTACTAGCATCGCTGATTTTTTATGAGCATCTCTAAAGGACATGCCTTTTTTAACTAGATAATCTGCAAAATCGGTTGCTGTGGTATAACCTTCTTTTGCAGCAGATAACATATTAGCCTTATTAGGAATAATCGACTCCACCATCTCTTTAGCAATTTTAAGATTTAAATTTAAAATATCAAAAGTTTCAAAAACTCTTTGCTTATCTTCCTGCATATCTTTTGAGTAAGATAGTGGCAAACCTTTCATGGTAGTTAGAAGAGATATTAAATTACCAAATACAGGCCCTGTTTTTCCTCTTACTAATTCCGCACCATCTGGGTTTTTCTTTTGAGGCATAATGGAAGATCCTGTCAGCATTTTATCTTTAATTTTAATAAAATTAATTACATCAGAATTCCAAAGTATAATTTCTTCTGCCAATCTTGATAAATGGACAGAAGTTAAACTAGATACAAAAAGAAACTCCAAAGCATAATCTCTATCTGATACCGCATCAATAGAATTTGAAGTTGGTTTTTTAAATTTTAAAATTTTAGTTGTAAAATTTCTATCCAAATTAAAACTGGTTCCTGCTAATGCTGCAGATCCCAGAGGGTTTTCGGAAGCGTTATCGATAACGTTTGAAAATTTTTTATAATCTCTTTTGAACATTTCAACGTACGCTAATAAATAGTGTGAAAACAAAACAGGTTGAGCATTTTTTAGATGCGTAAATCCTGGCATCATAATTTGAATATGTTTTTTAGCCACATTTAATAAACTTTTGATTAATAGTTTTATATTGTTTTTGATTTCAAGAGATGAATCAATAACCCATAGTTTAAAATCAGTAGTGACTTGATCATTTCTAGATCTAGCAATGTGCAAATATCCAGCTTCTTTACCAATAAGTTCAAATAATCTTTTTTCAATATTAAGATGAATATCTTCTTGAGATTTTTGAAATTTAAACTTTCCCTGTTTGATTTCTTTTCTTACTTTTTCTAAACCTAAGACAATTTTTTTTGCTATTTTTAGATCAATAATTTTTTGTTTAGCTAGCATTTTACAATGCGCGATAGATCCATTGATATCTTGATGAAATAGTCTTTTATCTACATCAATCGATGCATTAATATCCGTTAGCAACGGGGATGGTTTTTCTTTCATTCTTGCTCCCCACACTTTATTTATTTTTGTTTTGCTCATTTTAATTTATTATATTTATTGCTATGGTGTTTAAAAATTTAAAAGTTTTATACTTAATATTATTTTTAATTCTTAATAATACGATTGCTTCATATTCTCAACAAAATATAGATTTTAATTTTAAAAACTTAATCAAACACCCAGATGGCAAAACTGTGCCTGTTTTAATTTTTGAAGATAAAAATGATCAAAAAGTTAATGTGAGTCAACTTCGAGAAGATATCATTTTAGTGAATTTTTGGGCAACTTGGTGCGCCCCCTGCAAAGAAGAAATGCCAGCACTTGATAAAATGATAGATGTCATAGGTAAAAATAAAATTAAAGTGATCGCTGTAAATATCGAGAATATCAAGACTGATCAAGCAGAAAAGTTTTTAAAAGATTTACAAATTAAAAATTTTGAATCTTACTTTGACCGTGAGCTTCAAAATGTAAATAAACTTTCTTTAAGAGGAATTCCCATTACAATTATTTTAAATAAGAAAAGATTAGAGGTAGGAAGAGTGATAGGCTCTATAAACTTTGCGGATCCTAAATTTATTGATTGGCTGAAGAAAATTTAAATTATTTACTAGAAAAATAAGCCACTAACATAAGAACACAAATAGCTACAAACTGTAAAAATATTCTAAGCTGCATCAACTTATTACTTTTGCGTTTAGCTTCTAAGTCGCCTCCTAAAAAGAAAGATTTAATCCCTCTAATTAAAGTTACCGCAACAGCGATTAATGCAAGAATAGCTAAAAATCTTAAAGTTAGATCAGTCATTTTTTTTCTTTATCCCAAAAAAGATTAATAATAAATACAATCATGTCTTTGAAATGTCTAGAAATTAAAAATTTACAGAACCCATGTAATCAAATCTTATTTTTGCTTCACGGTTATGGTGCGGACGCTAAAGATTTAATTTCTCTAGGACATTATCTCCAAAGATTTTTACCGAATACTTATTTTGTTGCTCCAAATGCACCAGTTACTTGCCAGGTAAATCCCGCAGGATTTGAATGGTTTGATTTAATGCAAACCAATGAAAAACAAATACGTTCCGAATTTGAAAGTTCTTTGGATAAACTAAAATTATGTATCGATTCCTATTTAAAAAAATTAAACTTAAATTATCAAAATTTAGTTTTATTTGGTTTTTCCCAAGGAACGATGATGTCCGTTCAAATCGGATTAAGTTTTGATAAACCTATTAAAGCAATTTTAGGTTATTCTGGAAAAGTATTTGATAAAGATTTGTTAAAATCAAATTTGAAATCAAAATGTAAAATTATGTTTTTTCACGGTCTTGAAGATAGCGTTATACCTGTGGAAGAAATGTTTGATAGTATAGATTTCTTAAAAAAAATCAATTTAGATGTAAAACACAAAACGTATTCAAATTGTGCACATAGTATATCCCCAGATGGATTAAGCGATGGTTTAAAATTTCTAAAAGAAATGAATTCATAAAATTTTATCTTGAAGAAAAATTTTATTTTATGTAATTTTATCTCATGATTGTTTCTCAAAGCGAAACACTACCATTAGATAAATGTCCAGCATTAGTATTAAATGCTGATTTCAGACCTTTAAGCTACTATCCACTATCTTTATGGTGTTGGCAGGATGCGGTACGAGATGTTTTTTTAGAAAGAGTAAATATCGTATCTGAATATGACCGAGTGATAAGAAGCCCATCATTTTCTATGAAGCTTCCAAG
>JAYQRG010000007.1:0-3407 GCA_038146245.1 Candidatus Pelagibacteraceae bacterium
GATTAATTAACTGTCTGGCCTGATGAACTGTTTGTGCGAATTTTGCTCTATAGACAACTGCATCTAATCTGCTTTCTAAAATCCCCACCATATTTTCACCTGTGTTTCCTTTTCTTCTTGCAGCTTCTCTATAAATATTTCTAAATTGTCTCTCGTTCATGTTTCCGTAATAGTTTTTTAATTTTTGTTTTGCTTGTAATTGAATTTTATAATCTGATGGTTTTGCCGATGCTCTTTGGCCGTGTTGACCTGGTCCATAAGCTCTAGAATTGTATGGGCTTTTAGGCCTACCCCAAAGATTCACTCCTAATCTTCTATCTACTTTGTGTTTAGATCTTATTCTTTTTGTCATTTTTAAAATATGCACTTATAGATAGTGATCTCATCTTGTCAATTCTTACTTGGGGTAGCGTTATCCTTATATAATTTGTAATCTATACTATCTAAGAGCGCTTTAAATGAAGCATCTATAATGTTTGATGAAACACCAACGGTAAACCAGCTTTTACCTTTGCTATCAGTACTTTCAATTGAAACTCTAGTAGTGGCATTAGTCCCAGTATTTAAAATTCTAACTTTATAATCTATTAATTTTAAATCTTTTAAATATTCTTCATAATGACCTATCTTTTTCAAATTAGATCGAATTGCATTATCAAAAGCATGAACTGGTCCTGTACCTGAGCCTTCGCATAAAACATTTTTTCCACTAACATTTATGTTTAATCTTGCGTGAGAGACTGGGTCTTTATCTTTTTTGGTTACTGTAACTTCATAATCTAAAACTTTAAAATATGTTGGAACCTGTCCAAGTATTCTTCTTGTTAATAATTCAAATGATGCATCAGCTCCATCATAAGAATAACCAATAAACTCTCTATCTTTAACCTCATCTAAAATTTTTTGAATATTTGGATCTTTTTCATCAATATTTATATTTAATTTATTTAGTCTTGACAGAACGTTTGATCTTCCAGCTTGGTCAGAAATTACAATTACCCTCTCATTACCTACAAGGTCCGGTGAAATGTGTTCATAAGTTTTTGGGCTTTTCCTTACAGCAGAAACATGAAGGCCACCCTTATGGGCAAACGCTGAGGAGCCCACATATGGTGCATGTCTATTTGGTTTTCGGTTTAATATCTCGTCAAGTAATCTTGAGCAGTTTGTTAATTTTTTAATTTTATTTTGATTAATACTGCAATCAAATTTGTCTGAAAGACTTTTTTTAAGAACAAATGATGGGATTAGACTCACTAAATTAGCATTTCCACATCTTTCACCTAAACCATTTAATGTTCCTTGAATTTGTCTGGCTCCAGCTAAAACAGCAGATATTGAATTAGATACTGCATTGCCAGTATCGTTATGAGCATGAATTCCAATATTTTTACCAGGAATTTTTTTGCAAACTTCTGTTACAATTTCTGATATTTCATGAGGAAGAGTTCCTCCATTTGTGTCGCAAAGAACTATCCAGTTTGCGCCGCAGTCAAATGCAGTTTGAATACACTTAATTGAATAGTCTTTATTATTTTTAAAACCATCAAAAAAATGTTCAGCATCAAATAAAAAAGTTTTTTTGTTTTTAATAAAATATTCTGTAGTTTCTTTTATATTTTTTAAATTTTCTTCATTTGTTATCCCTAAAGCTAAATCAACATGGTAGTCCCAAGTCTTTCCAACTATACATACAGTATTAGATTTTGCGTTCATAATGCTAGCAATCCCCGGATCATTTTCACAACTTCTTCCAGTTTTTTTTGTCATACCAAAGGCTACAATTTTAGAATCTATATTTGGGGGATCGTTAAAAAAACTTGTATCTGTTGGATTGGCACCTGGCCAACCGGCTTCGATGAAATCAATTCCTAAATCAGATAAAATTTTGGTAATTTTAATCTTTTCTTCTAGACTAAAATCAACACCTTGAGTTTGAGCCCCATCTCTTAAAGTTGTGTCAAAAAAATAAACTTTTTCTTTTTTCATTTATATTTCCATTCTGTATTGCTACCAATATCATTAATTATAATATCGTTTTCCTCTAAATATTTCCTTAATTGATCCGACGTTTTAAAATCTTTATTTTTTCTAGCTAAATTTCTTTCTTTTATAGTTTCTTCTATTATTTTTATACTTAACTTACCTATAGATTTAGCACTAATCCATTTCTCCTTGGATTGATTAAATAATCCTAAAAGTTTGCAGCATGCAGATAATTGATCTTTGGAATCTTTAGAACCTCGAATGCTTTGATCATAAAGTTTATGGATATTAGCTATCATTTTAGGTGTATTTAGATCATCTAAAATATCTTCTAAATGATCTTCATTGATTTCAACATTGTCAGGTGAATAAAAATTATACCATTTATCTAATGTTGATTTAGCACTTTCTAAAATTTGATTATTCCAATCAAATGGCTGAGTGTAATGTGTGCTTAACATGGCCAATCTAACAACTTGACCATTAAATTTATTTTTTAATTCATTAATCGTTAAAAAATTATTTAGAGATTTTGACATTTTTTGTTTGTTAATAGTTACGTAACCATTATGAACCCAGTAATTAGCAAAATTGACTATATTGTTAGCGCATTCAGATTGGGCTATTTCATTTTCATGATGAGGGAAAATTAAATCCAATCCGCCTCCATGAATATCAAACTGTTTTCCTAAGTACTTCTCTGACATTGCCGAACACTCCAAATGCCAGCCAGGTCTACCTTTTCCAAATGGAGACTCCCAGGCTGGTTCATCATCGTTACTTGGCTTCCATAATACAAAATCACCTGGGTGACTTTTATTCTCGGATATTTCAACTCTGGATCCAGCAATTAAATCTTCAATTTTTTTATTTGATAATTTTCCATAGGATTTGAATTTAAGAATATCAAAATACACATGATTATTTTTTGAATATGCAAAACCTTTGTCTAAAAGCTTCAAAACTAGCTGAACCATTTCAGGAATATTATCAGTCGCTCTAGGCTCGTAGGTAGGTTTTAAACATCCCAGATATTCGCAATCATCGTGAAAATTTTTTGTAACTGTCTCGGTCAATTCTTTGATCGAAATTTTATTCTTTTTGGATGCCTCGATGATTTTATCATCAATATCAGTTATATTTCTTACATAATTAACCTTTGACTTTTTATAAATTTTTTTCAAAACTCTAAAAAGAACATCAAAAACTATTAAGGGCCTTGCATTACCTACATGTGGGTAGTCATAGACTGTGGGACCGCAAACATACATTCTAATATTGTCATTATCTAAAGGAACAAATTCTTCTTTTTTATTTTTAAGTGTATTTGTAAGCTTTAAAGAGTGCATATTTGATTAATATATAAATTAATCAAATTTACAAATTGGAATTTCCTTCATCTTATGAAGATTGTTTTTTCT
>JAYQRG010000007.1:4308-53483 GCA_038146245.1 Candidatus Pelagibacteraceae bacterium
TGAAGACCACCTCCGAAAGTTCCTTCGTTTTGGTGAACTTTGAAGAAATTTTTAACTTCAGTTAAAATATTATCAAATGGTCTTGTTTTAAAACCACTCGGTGATTTTATAGTATTACCGTGCATAGGATCACATGACCATACAACTATATTTCCGGATTTTTTAACTTCTCTTATTAGCTCAGGCAAAAACTTTGTAACTTTATCGTGACCATATCTTGCAATTAACGTTATTTTACCTGGTTCGTTATCTGGGTTTAAAACTTCAATTAATTTTACAATATCTTTTGGTACAGATGTTGGTCCACATTTAATTCCAATTGGATTTTTTATTCCCTTACAGTACTCAACATGAGCACCATCTAAATTTCTAGTTCTGTCTCCAATCCATAAAAAATGGGCAGAAGTATTGTGATACTCTCCTGTTGTAGAGTCTATTCTTGTCATAGCTTCTTCAACTGGTAGCAATAAAGCTTCGTGACTTGTGTAAAAATTAACGGTTCTTAACCTTCTATTAGTTTCAGAGTTAATTCCACAAGCTTCCATAAAAGCCAAGGCTTCAGATACTCTATCCATAATATCTTTGAACTTACTTTTTGAATTATCATTTACAAAAGTCATATTCCACAAATGAACTTTATTTAAATCTGCAAAACCTCCTTGGGAAAAGGCTCTTAAAAGATTTAATGTTGAAGCTGATTGAGAGTAAGCTTTTAACAATCTTTCTGGCTGAGGCTCTCTTCCTTCTTTGGTAAATTCTATAGAGTTAATATTATCACCTAAGTAACTAGGTAATTCTTTTCCATCCTGCACTTCTGTCGGAGAGCTTCTGGGCTTAGAAAATTGTCCTGCCACCCTTCCCATTTTTACAACTGGCAAATGGGATGAAACGGTAAGTATTAATGACATCTGAAGTATTAATTTGAAAAAGTCTCTTATATTATTGGGATGAAATTCAGAAAAACTCTCAGCACAATCTCCGCCTTGTAGCAAAAAAGCTTTTCCCAGAGAAACGTCTGCCAGCCTTTTCTTAAGTTCTCTGGATTCACCTGCAAATACTAACGGTGGAAAAGTAGAAAGCTCTTTTAAAACTTCTTCGAGTTTTTTTTGATCTTTATAAACAGGCAAGTGTTTAGCTACTTTTTTTTTCCAACTATCTGGCTTCCAATTTTTCATACAACTATTGATATATACTCTAAAATATATTTTTAAAGTGGTATATTTATGAAGTTTAAAGAAACAGTCTTACGCTTAAAATTCCAATTACTTCTCTAATAAACCTATTAAATACAAATAAATTTCCCACCAAATCTATACTTTGAAAATGTTGCAACAAAGTTTCTGGTCTTGGCTTATTTGGCCAATAATAAATTAAAAATTTTAAATTAAATTTTTTAGCTATATCGATCGTTCTTTTGTAGTGATAGGGAGAGGTAACAAGTATTGTATTTTTTAAGTTTAACCTATTTTTTTCAGATATAAAATTTTTTATATTTTCTATAGTATTTTTTGATTCTTTTAAAATTATAAGATCCTTTGGGTTAACAAGATTTTTAATTAAAATATTAAAATTATTTATATCACTCTGATTTTCTTTGGATCCAATAAAACCAGAGCCTCCTGAATAAATTAATTTTGTATTTGGTTTTTCTTTATATAATTTTAATCCATGTAAAATTCTTTCATCATCACCACTTAAAATTAAAATAGAATCATATTCATTTGAATAATTTTGATTATAAAATTTTTTTGATAAAAAATAATTTTCTAAAATTGCACCAATCGGAAAAAGGGATATTGTAATAAAAAATAAAAATAAAAAATAAAATACTTTAATTTTTTTTCTAAAAAAATAAAAAAATATTAATAATAAAATTAGTAAATTTGAAGCATTTAAAAAAGGAGCTAATATCTTTGAAAAATAGAAATACAAAGTTTACTCAACTGTAACAGATTTTGCTAGATTTCTAGGCTTGTCAATATCATAGCCTAAATTTAATGCAGAGTGATAAGCCAAAAGTTGCAAAGGAATAGTGAGTAATAGGGGTAATAAATCATCATTAATATTTTCTACTTCAATTTTTTCCCAAATATTCTCTGGAAATATTTCGTCTTTTGTTTTATTTGTTATTAATAAAACTTTTGCTCCTCTCGCTATTACTTCTTGCATGTTAGATGTTGTTTTTCCGTAATATGAATCTTTTGGTGCAACTACTACAACTGGCATAGAATTTTCTATCAAAGCTAAAGGTCCATGCTTCATCTCTCCAGCCGCATAACCTTCCGCATGAATATATGCTAGCTCTTTTAATTTTAGTGCACCTTCCATTGCTATTGGAAAAGATGGGCCTCTTCCTAAAAACATAGAACCTTTGGCACTAGAAAAATCTTTTGAAACTCTCTGAATTTCAGTATCGATACTTATAGTTTTTTTAATTAAATCTGGAAGTTTTTTAACTTCATTAATCTTTTTTAAATAATTTTTTTTGTCAATTTCTTTATTAAGAAAAGAAAATTTAAGAATAAAAAGATATAAAGTTATTAACTGCCCTAAAAACGCTTTAGTTGAAGCTACACCTATTTCTAGACCACAGAATGTAGGCATTATAAAATTAGATTCTCTAGCAATTGAACTTTCAATGACATTTACAACTGAGAAAGTTTTCATTTTATTTTTATTACACAAATCCAAAGCTGCATAAGTATCAGCTGTTTCTCCTGACTGAGAAACAAAAACATAAAGACTATCTTTTTTAAAACGATTTTTTCGGTATCTGAATTCAGATGCTAAATCTACATTTACATTTAGAGAAGTTAACTGTTCAGTCCAATACTTTGCCATTAAACAAGCGTGATACGCAGTTCCACAGCCAATAAAAGTTATTGATTTAATATCACTTACCTTCCATGGAAGATTAATTATATTTATTTCATTATTAATTTTATCAATATATTCATTGATACAAGATTTAATTGTTTGAGATTGTTCGTAAATTTCTTTCAGCATGAAATGTTTAAACTCACCCTTCTCATAACTTTCATCTTTATCGGAAACTAAAAGAGTTTTTTTATTAATTTTTCTTCCAGAACTATTATAAAATTCGACTTGATCATTTTTTAAAATACAAAATTCACCATCATCCAAATAAGAAATTTTATTTGTCATGGATTTTAGAGCGTAAGAGTCTGATCCTAAATAATTTTCCTTAGGACCATATCCTACAGCTAGTGGCGACCCTCTTCTCGCTCCAATAATAACATTTGGAAAATCTTTAAATAGTATTGCCATAGCGTAACTTCCATGTAGTCTTTTAATTGTTTTGATAATCGAGGTAGTAAGATCATTTTTTTTTAAAAACTCAGTTATAAGATGGGTAATTACCTCGGTATCAGTTTGCGACTTGAAATGATGACCTTTGTTAATCAGAAATTTTTTTAAAATAGTTGAGTTTTCAATGATACCATTATGTACTACGGAAACTTTTTCAGAAGAGTGAGGGTGAGCGTTCAATTCACTAGGAACACCATGTGTTGCCCACCTAACGTGTCCTATACCTATATTCCCATCAATTTTTTTTTTATTTACAATTTTTTCTAATTTATCGACTCTTCCTTCGCACTTAGTTTCGTTTATGAAATTATCAGATAAAGTAGCAACTCCAGCTGAATCGTAACCTCTATACTCAAGTTTTTTTAAAGATGCTAATATTCCGTTTGTTACTGGTCTAGTACTTGCAATGCCAACTATTCCGCACATAGCTATTTTTTTCTTTTATAATTTTTTTGCATTGACCTTGTTAAAGATAAATAATTATCTTTTACATTTTTTGTAATTACCGATCCAGCACCAATTAGAGCTTTTTTACCAATTGATACTGGGGCAACTAATGATGTGTTCGATCCAATAAATGCTTGATCTTTAATTGTAGTTTTGTACTTATTTTTACCATCATAATTGCATGTAATAGTACCAGCGCCTACGTTCACATCTTCTCCTATATCGGTGTCCCCTACATAGCTAAGATGATTTATTTTAGATTTTTTTCCTACTTTTGATTTTTTTATTTCCACAAAATTTCCGATTTTTGATCCTTGTTCTAAAATAGTACCTGGTCTAATTCTTGCATAAGGTCCTATCTCGACATTATTTTTTATTTTTGCATCTTCTATATGACTAAAAGATTTTATAATTACGTTGTCACCTACTTCTACATTTTCACCAATTACAACGAAGGGTTCAATTAAAACATTTTTACCAAACTTTGTTTCTTTATGAATATAAACTTTTTTTAGATCTAAAATTTTAACTTTTTGACTAAATTTTTTTTTTATATTCCTATTCATTTCTTATATTGATTATCGTGATTTGTTTTTAAATTCTATTGAGTTTTACTTAAATTTTTAAAGTAAGTTTTTTTTAAGGCATATCAAAGTTTAAATATGCTTTTTGAATATTTTATTATAGAAAATAGCCTTAAAATTAATTCACAAATTATTACTTAATTTTAAATATGAAATATGCATTAGTTTTTGACTTAGATGGCACTTTAGTGGACACCGCTCCAGATTTAATGATGGCTCATAACTATGTTATGGAAAAATATGGTTTTAGAAAAAAACCACTTGAAGATATTAGATATTTAGCAGGACGAGGTGCTGCTCAGATGTTAATTAAATCTCTGGACAGCCAAGGTCGTCTTATTAGTAAAAATGAAATTGACAATAATCTGCATCAAAAAATGACAGAAGATTTTATTAATTTTTATAAAGAAAATATTAATAAAAGTTCTCAATTAAATAAAAATGTTCTGCCTTTATTAAAATGGTCCAAAGAAAATAATATTTTAAATGCAGTTTGCACAAACAAAAGAGAAGATTTAACTTTAAAATTATTAAAAGAAATAAATTTAGATAGTTTGTTTGATTTTGTAGCTGGTGCAGATACTTTTGATTACCGTAAACCTGACCCGAGGCATTTAACTTCTATACTGGATATTCTTGGAATAGAAAAAAATAACTCAATTATGATTGGTGATTCAGAAACCGATTCCGAAACCGCAAAAAATGCTAATATAAAGTTTATTTTAGTAGAAGGTGGTTATACAGAGAAAGATAGCAATTCCATTTTCCATAATTATTATATTAATGATTTTATTAAAATCAAAGATATTGCAATTAAGGAATTTAGAATTTAAATATCTTTTTTAAAAACTTAATTAAATAATGCATTTCGTAAAAAAACAACCTTCAGAAAAAAGAAAAGATTTATCAGAAAAATTAAAATCTGGTAAACTTTTAAGATTTCCTGGAGCTTACAATCCCTTATGCGCAAAATTAATCGAGGAAATTGGTTTTGATGGAATTTATGTTTCTGGTGGAGTAATGGCAAATGATTTGGGTTTACCAGATATTGGTCTTACAACTTTACAAGATGTTTCTTATAGGTCGCACCAGATAGCAAGAGTAACCAATTTACCTACTATTATCGATATTGATACAGGCTTTGGAGAGGCAATGAATGTTTCAAGAACTATTCAAACCATTGAAACATTAGGAATAGCCGGATGTCATATTGAAGATCAAACCAACCCTAAGCGATGTGGTCATCTTGATAATAAAGAATTAGTTTCTACTCAGGACATGATTAAAAAAATTAAAGCAGCTGTTGAAGGTAGAACAGATAAAAACTTTTTATTAATTGCTAGAACTGATGCAAATGCTGTTGAAGGACTTGATAAAACTATTGATCGTTGCAAAGCCTATGTAGACGCTGGTGCGGATATGATTTTTCCTGAAGCGCTAAAAGATGAAAAAGAATTTGAAAAATTAAGAAAAGAATTAAAGTGCTATTTACTTGCAAACATGACTGAATTTGGAAAATCAAAACTGTTAAGTAAAAAAGAATTAGAAAATCTTGGTTATAATTTAGTAATTTATCCAGTAACAACTCAAAGGTTAGCTATGAAAAATGTAGAGGATGGTTTGCAACAAATCTTTACAGAAGGTCATCAAAATAATGTGATTGATAAAATGCAAACTAGAAAAAGACTTTATGAGCTAGTGGATTATGAAAAATATGGTGAATTTGATAAATCTATTTTTAATTTTTCTCAAAAAGGTCACGAATAGTGAGTTCTGAAATAAAAAAAGGATTGGTTGGTGTAATTGCTGATGAAACGAAAGTTTCTGAAGTTATGCCAGAAATTAATTCCTTAACCTATAGAGGTTATGCTGTTCAAGATTTGTGTAAAAACTGTAAATTTGAAGAAGTTGCATATTTAATTTTAAATGGTGAACTTCCTGATCCTAATGAATTAAAAGAATTTGAAAAATCTGAAAGAGCAAATAGAAAAATTTCTGATCAATTAAAAACGATTATAAAAAACTATCCAAAAAAAGCTCACCCTATGGATACTACCAGAACTTCTGTTAGCCATATGGGATTGGAGGATCCTGATACAGCTGATAATTCCAATGAATCTAATATGAGAAAAGCTATTAGATTACTCTCAAAAATTCCTACTGCAGTTGCTGCAAATTTTAGATCTAGAAAGGGTCAGGAAATTATAGATCCTGATGTTAATCTGGGTTTTTGTGAAAATTTCTTTCATATGTGTTTTGGAAAAGTTCCAAGCTCAGAGGTAATTAAAGCATTTGATGTTTCCATGACTCTTTATGCAGAACATAGTTTTAATGCATCTACGTTTACGTCTAGAGTGATTACAAGCTCTCTTTCCGATATGCATGGTGCTGTGGTTGGGGCAATTGCTAGCTTAAAAGGACCGTTGCACGGAGGCGCAAATGAAGCTGTAGCTCATATGATCAAAGAAGTAGGATCACCTAAAAATGCAGAAAGTTTTATTTTAGATAAGATTAAAAACAAAGAAACGATTATGGGTTTTGGCCATAGAGTTTATAAAAATGGGGACTCTAGAGTGCCCACCATGACAGAATATTACTATAAAACTGCAGAGTATTATAAAAATAAAGATCTTCCCGAAATTTCTAAAATTCTAGAAGCAACTATGTTAAGAGAAAAAAATATTAAACCAAATTTAGATTTTCCAGCAGGACCAGCTTATTATTTAATGGGTTTTGATATTGATTTTTTTACACCTATATTTATCGTATCAAGAATAACTGGTTGGTGTGCTCATATTATGGAGCAATACGATGGCAATAAACTTATCCGACCACTTTCAAAATATACTGGCACAAGTCACAGGCAGATAAAAAAATAAATATTTTTGATTACTATTTTGTAAAATCAAATGCCTCAACCCAAGAACCTTTGGTAGAAGCTTTAGAGTATTCTGTTGCTCTTCCTTCAAAGAAATTCATATGCTCAACAGCATTTAACATGGTATCGAGCCATTCTAGTGGATTTTCTTTAACATCATAAATTTCTTCCATTCTTAATTGGGATAACCTTCGATTAGCAATCCATCTTATATATTTTTTTACTTGATCAGCAGTTAAACCTTCAATATTCCCCATCTGAAAAGCAAGATCAATAAATGCATCCTCGTGATGGACAATAGTTCTGCAAGCTTCATAAATTTCTTTTTTTAAACTTTCATCAAACAATCCTGGATTTTCATCACAGAACGTATTAAAAATTTTTATCATTGAATTACAGTGAAGGGTTTCGTCTCTTACAGACCAAGTTACTATCTGCCCCATTCCTTTCATTTTATTAAATCTTGGAAAATTTAATAAAATTGCAAAACTAGCAAATAATTGCAAACCTTCGGTGAAAGCAGAAAATACAGCTACTGTTTTTGCAATTTCTCTTTTATTTTTAGTATTAAAGTTTTGCATGTAGTCATACTTATCTTTCATTTCTTTGTATTTTAAAAAAGCTGAATATTCGGCCTCAGGCATACCAATAGTATCTAACAAATGTGAGTAGGCTGCTATATGAACTGTCTCCATAGAAGAA
The DNA here is from genome assembly GCA_038146245.1 of Candidatus Pelagibacteraceae bacterium. Lineage (GTDB taxonomy): Bacteria > Pseudomonadota > Alphaproteobacteria > Pelagibacterales > Pelagibacteraceae > JAYQRG01. The sequence continues at coordinate 12,250 of JAYQRG010000007.1, forward strand.
AACGCTGTCATCATCATTAATACTTCGGTTGGTTTAAAGACACTGGTGTAATGTCTTAAGTAGCAGTTATTAACTTCAACATCTGCTTGAGTAAAAAATCTAAAAATTTGAGTTAATAAATTTTTTTCGTGTGGAGTAAGTTTTTTTTGCCAGTCCCTCACATCTTCGGCTAAAGGAACTTCTTCTGGCAACCAATGAATTCTTTGTTGTGTGAGCCAAGCATCATAACACCAAGGATAACGAAAAGGTTTATAAACAGGATTATCTTTTAAAAGACCTTCTTTTTCACAATATCCTTCTTCATATTGTGACTTTATTTTTTTAGCTACTACTGACATGACAAGCATTCCTCATAATTAGATTCCGTTTCTTGTGTTTTTTGTTTTTTATTAGAGTTTGTAAAGCTAGTATTTATAACTTCTGCTCTTTGAATAGATTTTGATCTACAATAATACATACTTTTCAAACCTTTTTTCCATGCTTGGAAATGAATTTGGTGCAAATCTCTTTTGTGAATATCCGCAGGTATAAATACATTTAAAGATTGAGCCTGGGAAATATATGGGGTTCTATCTGCAGAGTGCTCAATCAACCATCTTTGATCAATTTCAAAAGCAGTTTTAAAAACATCTTTTTCTTCTTGAGTTAAAAAATCTAAATGCTCTACAGAACCTTGATTAGTAGTAATTGATGACCAAATTTCATTTGTATCTTGATTATATTTTTCTAATATTTTTTTAAGATATTTATTTCTAACATTAAAAGATCCAGATAAAGTTTTGTGCGTGTAGCTATTTGCTGCAACAGGTTCTATTCCAGGAGAAGCTCCACCGCAAATAATTGAGATTGATGCTGTTGGAGCTATTGCTGTTTTATTAGAAAATCTTTCCATAATTCCATATTCAGCTGCATCTGGGCACGCCCCTTTTTCTTCTGCTAATTTTTTTGAAGCATTATTTACTTCTTCATCAATTTTCTTAAAAATTTTTGTATTCCAAACTTTCGCCATAACAGATTCTAGTGGGATCATATTTTTTTGAAGAAAAGAATGAAAACCCATCACACCAAGACCAACACTTCTTTCTCTAAGTGCTGAATATTTTGCATCTTTAAAAGAATCTGGTGCTTTTTCGATAAAGTCTGAAAGTACATTATCTAAAAATCTCATAACATCCTCAATAAAATTGGGTTCGTTTTTCCATTCGTCAAATGTTTCTAAGTTTAAAGAAGATAGGCAACAAACTGCTGTTCTATCTTTTCCATCTTTATCTAACCCAGTTGGCAAAGTAATTTCGCTACATAAGTTTGATGTTTTCACATGCAAACCTGAAAGTTTATGATGCTGGGGTATCATTCTGTTAACAGTATCGATAAAAATTATATAAGGCTCACCAGTTTCTACTCTTGCTGTTAAAAGCCTGATCCAAATATTTCTTGCTTTAATCTTATTCTGCACGGTTCCATCATAAGGACTTTTTAATGCCCAATCTTCATCAAGTTCAACTGCGCGCATGAAAGCATCTGTAACCAAAACTCCATGGTGAAGGTTTAAAGCTTTACGGTTTGGGTCTCCACCTGTTGGTCTTCTCATTTCGATGAATTCTTCAATCTCAGGATGGTCAATCGGTAGATAACATGCCGCTGATCCTCTTCTTAATGAACCTTGGCTTATTGCTAAGGTTAAAGAATCCATAACCTTTATAAAAGGAATAATTCCTGAAGTTTTTCCTACTCTTCCAACTTTTTCACCTATAGATCTTAAATTTCCCCAATAACTTCCAATTCCCCCACCTCTTGCTGCAAGCCAAACATTTTCACTCCAAAGATCAACGATACTTTGAAGAGAATCTTCGGCCTCATTTAAGAAACATGAAATTGGTAAACCTCTGTTAGTTCCTGCATTAGACAAAATTGGCGTTGCAGGCATAAACCAAAGTTTAGAAATATAATTATATAATCTTTGAGCGTGTAAATTATTATCAGCATAGCTAGCTGCTACTCTTGCAAAAAGATCTTGAAAAGATTCGTTCTCGCTTAAATATCTATCGGTTAATGTAGCCTTGCCAAAGTCTGTAAGGTTATTATCTTTGGATCTATCAATTTTAATTGTAATTCCTTTTTCATTTTGAAATAATTCTGTTTCATTTGATAAGCTAAATAAATCAGGTCTTTTGATTTCTTCTAATTGAACAGTGTTAGATTCGCGTAAAAGTTTATTTTTACTATCTTCGACAGCATTTTTGATTGCAATCGCCAAATTTTCTTGCATTTTATCCCTTTTTTAATGATAAATTGATATAACAACTATATGTTGTGTTACAAACAAGTTAATATACTACATATAATGTGTAATCAATAGAACATATAGTGAACAATAAAAAAAATCAAGTTGATAACTATTATCTTCTATTAAATCATTAAATTTATTAATTAATTTTTTGTGTCTAATTCAAATATTCAAATAAACCCTAATGGCTTCAGAGAATACGACGCTAGATGGTTATATCCAAAAGAAATTAATCTTTTAGGTGTAGAAAATCTTGGAAAAGGACTTGGGACTCAAGTCGTTCAAAAGACTAGAATAAAAAACCCTAGGGTTGTAGTTGGTTATGACTACAGATCTTACAGTGAAGAAATTCAAAAATCTTTAATAAAAGGTTTAAAACTAACCGGATGTTTAGTGGAAGACATTGGTTTGTCATTATCTCCAATGGCATATTTTGCGCAATTTGAATTGAAAGCCGATGCGGTAGCAATGGTTACAGCTAGTCATAACGAGAATGGTTGGACTGGAGTAAAAATGGGAATTGAAAAAGGATTAACACATGCTCCTGAGGAAATGAGTGAATTAAAAAAAATTGTATTAGAAGAAAAGTTTATATCTGGAAATGGAAACTATAAAAAAATTTCTAATTTTATAGAAAAATACAAAAACCAGCTAATCCAAAAGAATAAAATAAAAAAAAAAATTAAAGCTGTGGTTGCTTGTGGAAATGGAACTGCTGGAATATTTGCTCCAGATATTTTACGTGGAATTGGTTGTGATGTGATAGAAATGGATTGTAACTTAGATCATACTTTTCCAAAGTACAATCCTAATCCTGAGGATTTAAAAATGCTACATGCGATTTCTGAAACGGTTAAGAAAAATAATGCCGATATTGGATTTGGCTTTGATGGTGATGGCGACCGTGTAGGTGTAATTGATAATTTAGGCAAAGAAATTTTTTCAGATAAAATCGGGCTTTTAATTGCAAGAAATCTAGCACCTCAATATCCAAATTCAACTTTTGTCATTGATGTTAAATCAACTGGACTTTTTTCAAAAGATGAGATTTTAAAAAAAAATAATTGCAGTACGGTTATTTGGAAAACTGGACACTCCCATATCAAAAGAAAGGTAAATGAAATTAAAGCGCTTGCTGGCTTTGAAAAGAGCGGACATTTTTTCTTTAATCATCCGTTAGGTCTAGGTTACGATGATGGAATTAATTCTGCTATTCAAGTTTGTCACTTGTTGGATCATCAAGATAAAAAAATGGATGATTTAATTAAAGAACTACCCATAACCTATCAAACTCCAACGATGGCTCCATTCTGTAAAGATGAAGAAAAATACGAAGTTGTAGAAAATATTATTGAACAATTCAAAAAACTAAAAGATCAAAATCAAAAAATTGATGGCCTAAAAATTAAAGATATTCTTACGGTAAACGGAGTAAGATTTTCATTAGAAGATGGTTCATGGGGTTTAATTAGAGCGTCCTCAAATAAACCATCATTGGTTGTTGTAACTGAAAGTCCAACATCGGATAATAGAAAAAAAAATATTTTTAATTTTATAGATGACATACTTAAAAAAACTGGAAAAGTTGGTGAGTATGATCAAAAAATTTAATTAAAAGTTTCGTATCTCAAATTATCTTTTGATTTTTTTTCTTTAAGAATATCAAGTAAAATTTCTAAACTATGAAAAATATCTTTTTTCATATTTAATGGTGAATTGATTATAAAAAAACCATTACCCTGCATTCTTAAATGGCTATTTTTTAAATCAATATCAATATGCGTCTTATTTGGAAATCTGGTATTTAAAAATTTTTTTATAAATTCTTGATTTTCTAATTTTTTTAATTTTGGATACCAAACCATAATTACATCATTTGGAAATTGATGATTTATATGAGTAATTAAAGATATAGTTTTTTTATATTCGGTTTTTAATTCATATGATGGATCAACCAAAATCAATCTATTGCCTTTGAATGATGAGGCTATTTTAGTTGTATACTTATAAGCGTCTTCTTTTTGAATTTTTAATCTAAGGTCGTTTTTAAAATTTTCACTTAATATTTTAAATTCGTTGTTATGGAGTTCTGATAAAAAAATTTTATCTTTTGAGTCTAGTATAAGCGAGGCTAGCAGTCCTGATCCAGGATAAACACTTATTTCTTCAATATTTAAATGTCTCACATAGTTTAGATAACGATTTATAAATGGATCGCTAACTTTTACGCTTAAGATTTTCATTATTCCATTTTGGTATTCTTTATTTTTAGACATAAAATTATCTTTTAAATAGTACTTACCCGCACCAGCAAATGGATCAATAAATGCGAAAGGTTTTTTCTCTTTAAGAACCTCTAAAAGATAAACAAGAATAAAATGTTTAAATACATCTGCAAAATTACCAGCATGATATCCATGCCTATAACTTAACATAATAAATATTTTTTTAATTTTTCAAGAACTGGATTCAGTTTTGATTTTGAATAAGGCTTTGGTTTTACAACCCATACTGATAATGGCCATGAAATATCTTTTTTATTTCTTGCGATCACATGAATATGAAGTTGTGGAATAATATTACCAACTTTTTCAACGTTCAAATTATATCCATTAAAATATTTTTTCATAATCTTGCTACAATGTTGAATTTCTTCCAGGAGTTGAGTTTGGTCTTTTTTATTTAAATCTAAAATTTGAGTAATCCCTTTTCTTTTTGGTATTAATATAATCCAAGGAAAATTATGATTATCTTGTAAGCGCAATGTGCAAAGTTTTAATTCTCCAATGTAGTGTGTAGTGCTGTTAAATTTTTTATGTATTTTAAACATATTTATATTTAAATAGCAGTCATATCATGAATTTAAAAAAAATTAACAAAACAATTGAAAAGTTTGTTAAAGAAAGAGACTGGGACCAGTTTCATTCTCCCAAGAACCTATCCATGGCACTGTCTGTTGAGGCTTCTGAGCTTGTAGAAATTTTTCAATGGTTAAAAGAAAATGACTTTAAAAAACTAGATAAAAATAAAATTTCAGATGAGATAGCAGATATTTTTTTTTATTTAGTAAGACTTTCAAAAAAATTAAATATAGATATTGAAAAAAGCTTTTACAAAAAGATGGTTAAAAATAAAAAAAAATACCCTATTAAATTGTCTAAAGGAAAATCGAATAAACGATATTACTGAACGATTCCAAGCTTATATAAATTTTCAATTTCAGATTCCGCAAATTGAAATTGAGTTAAAATTTCTCTCGAATGTTCTCCTAAAGTAGGAGATTCTTTGGAAGGCTCAATTTTTGTATCTGAAAACTTAATTGGCATACCAATTGCTTTAAATTTTTTTGCTTTTTTGTTTTTAACATCAATAATCATTTTTCTTTCGATAGTTTGAGGATCTAAAAACATCTCAGTAATAGTATTGATAGGACCACAAGGAAGACCTTTACTATCAAAAATTTTTAACCATTCTTCCGACGTTTTTTTTGTCATTTCTTTTTTTAAAATTTCTACTAACTCAGCAAGATTTTTCATTCGGTTAGCATTGTTATTAAATTTTTCATTATTTTGTAAATCTTTTCTATTCAAAGCTTCTAGCAAGTTCATCCAATTATTCTGGTTAGATGCACCAATCGTAATCCATTTATCTTTTGTTTTAAAAGCTTGATAAGGTGCGGTTAAAGGATGGGCAGAACCTAATGGACCAGGAGATATATTGGTAACTGCAGCAATAGCAGATTGCCAATAAGTATGAACAATTCCAGCTTCAAATAAAGATGTATCCACTCTTTGTCCTTTTCCAGTTTTTTCTCTAGCAATTAATGCTGCCAAGACTCCTGTGGCACCCAAAATTCCAGCAGTAATATCAGTGAGTGGAGCTCCAACTTTCATGGGTGGTTTATCTTTACTTTCTCCAGTAATGCTCATTAAACCGCTCATTCCTTGAGCAATTAAGTCAAAACCCCCTTTATCTGCATAAGGCCCTGTTCTTCCATAGCCAGAAATTTCACACAAAATTATTTTTGGATTTATTTTTTTTAATTCCTCATATCCAATACCTAATTTTTCTAAAGTGCCTTTTCTAAAGTTTTCAATGACCACATCTGAACTTTTTACTAATCGTTTAAAAACCTCAATTCCTTCTTTTTTTTTTAAATCTAAAGCGATACCTTTTTTGTTTCGGTTCATTTGCATGAACGCTGCTGCCTCTCCATTAATATCAGGTGGAAGAAACCTTCTTGTATCATCACCTCCTGGAATTTTTTCTATTTTAATTACCTCTGCTCCAAGATCTGCTAGCATGAGACCACAGGTTGGACCTGCCATGATTTGTGCTAATTCTAATACTCTGACACCGGTTATTGGTCCTGGCATTTTACTTATTTTTAAATACAGGTTTTGTTTTGCTTAAAAATGATTTGTACCCTATTTGGAAATCTTCAGTGTCATAACATTTATAACCTCGATTATTTAGTTTTTCTGAAACTTTTCCTGTTGTTAATATTTCTTTAGCAAAACTTTTATGCCATCTTGCAACAAGTGGTGCTCCATCCGATATTAAATTTGCAGATTTATAAACTTCTTCTTCAACTTTATTATCAGCGACTACTCTATTGACTAAATTTTTTTCATAGGCTTCTTTTGAACCCATTATTCTTCCTTCAAGTAAAATTTCCATCGCAATAGAATATGTGGTTATCCTTAATAGAGCCTGAAGTTCTTTAGCTGCCATAGTTAACCCTAATCTTTTGATTGGCACACCAAAACGAGAACTTTCTCCGCAAATTCTAATATCGCAGCATGCAGCTATTTCCATTCCCCCGCCAACACAGATACCCTCGATAAGGGCAATTGTTGGTATTGGACATTCTTGAATAGCTCTTAAAGTTCCATGAAGATACACGCCATATTCTTTGGCAAGCTTACTAGAGGATCTGGATTCTTTAAATTCACCTATATCATTTCCTGGTGAAAAAGATTTTCCGCCTTCACCTCTAACAATAATGCATCGTAAGTTTTTATCTTTGGAGAGTTTTTTAAACACGTCTCCAAGCATTTTCCACATTGGTTTAATTAGAGCGTTAAGTTTTTCAGGTCTATTTAAAGATATTTCAACAATATGTTGATTGATTTTTTTTTGCTTAATCAACTCTGGCATTTTTATCTATAAAAATACTCAACAAGACTCATCGGTACAATTGGAACGTAGGTAACTAAAATTAATACAAGCAGTAAAACAGCGATAAACATTACATTTACTTTAGTCACATCCCATATGTCAGCCTTAGCCACTGAACATGCGGTTACTAGAACACTTGCAACAGGAGGAGTTTGTTGTCCAATTGCCAAATTCAAAGTTACAATGATTCCAAAGTGTACCGGATCAATTCCAACTGAATTTACCAAAGGCATAACGATTGGTATAACTAAAATGATTGCAGCAGCAGAGTGTAAAAAAAAACCAATTATTAGGAAGAAAACATTTAAGATTGCTAATACTGCATATTTATTATTTGTGAAATCTAAAATAGATTCAGCAACGGCTTGGGGAACTTTTTCTACTGTGAGGAATTCTCCAAGCAATACTGATGATGCAACCAATAGCATAACTACCGCTGTTTGCGACCCACCCTCTATTGTGGCGTTAAACAGCTCTTTAAAATTTAACTCTCTATAAATAGCTCCTACAATTAATGCAGCAACAACAGCAAGCCCGGCTCCTTCAGTAGCTGTAACAAAACCCCCAAATATTCCACCTAAAATTATAATTGGTAGTAAAAATGCTAAAGCAGCATCCTTGGCTGTTTTTTTTAATCTTGTAAAACTAAATGCCTCTTCAATAGGTAAATTTTTCCTTTTTGCATAAATGTAGGATGCGAGCATCATTAAAAGTCCACCAAGAACACCTGGAATGATACCAGCAACAAATAATTGAACGACTGAACTTTGAGACATAACTGCATATAAAATCATTGGAATGGATGGTGGGATAATAATTGCCAAGGAAGACGCAGATGACATGACTGCAGCAGCAAATGCCCCTGGATACCCCTTTTTTTTCATAGCAGGAATTAAAATAGATCCTAAAGCTGCAACATCAGCTACGGCAGAACCAGAAATTTCTGCAAAGAACATGGATGCAGCAATTGTAATCATGCTCAATCCACCTTTAATAAAACCAACTAATGCAGATGCAAAAGCAATCAATCTTCTCGAGATTCCAGAGCTATTCATAATAGCACCGGCTAAAATAAATAAAGGAATAGCTATTAGTGGGAAATTCTTTGCTCCACTATACATAATAAGACCCGTATCAATTAAAAAACTTGGACCTTGTTTAATAACCATGGCAACAATTGTTGTAACAGCAAGGCCAACTGCAATTGGAACGTTTATAGAAAGTAAAATTATCAAAACTAACAACATTATAAGAACAATCATTTAGATACTCCCATGATGTCATTGTATTCATTTTTTAAATTTAGAGTTTCGGATATAAGAATTAAAATTGAACCTACTGGTATAACAGATTGAACTAATGGCTGAGGAATATCAACTGTAGTTAAAGTTTCTCCACTAATAATAATCATAATTTTAAAACCATAATAAGTTAGTAAAACAAAGAATCCATAAACAACTATTTTGGATAAAATAAATAAATACTTTCTTATGCTTATCGGAAAGGATTTAATAATTGATGGAACTCCTATATGAGCTCCTTTTAAAGAAGCATAAGCTGCCCCATAATAAGTTACCCAAGCTAATTGAGCAGCAGCTACTTCGTCATACCAAACTAAAGCTTTACCAGCCCATCTAAAACCAATACCTAGTACCACAACCAAAGCCAAAGATATCATCATTATAAATAATAGAAATCTTAGGAATAAATCGTATTTGATATAAAAGTTATTTTTAGTCAGAACTTTATGCCCCCTTGGTATACTTAATTTAGATATAGCCCCAAAAAATTGGGGCTATAAATTTAAATAAAAATTATTTAGCTAAAGCAAGTACTTCTTTTGTTAATGCTGCACCAGTTTTAACTTCACCAGCAAATTGTTTGTAAATGCCTTGGCTAGCTTTTACAAATGCATCACGGTTAGCTGTATTAACTTTAGTTCCAGCTTTTTTTATAACGTCTAATAAAGATACTTCTAATTCTGCAGCTCTTTTATAAACATAACCTTGCGTTTCTTGAGCAGCAGCTTCAATAGCTTTTCTCACATCTGCTGGTAATTTATTCCATGCATCTTTATGAACAGTTACATAGGCAGGTGTGTAAACGTGTGAAGTAATAGACATAAATTTCTGAACTTCTTGGAATTTAGCGCTTGTAATTTGCGCATATGGATTTTCTTGTCCATCCATAGTTCCAGTTTTTAAAGCAGTAAATACTTCAGAAAATGCCATTGGAGTTGGGTTTGCTCCGTACGCTTGGAACATCTTTACTCTCCACTTTGATTTTGGAGTACGTAACTTAATTCCTTTTAAATCTTCAGGTACGTTGATTGGTCTTTTATTGTTTGTAATATGTCTAAAACCATTTTCCCAAACAGCAATTATTTTATAACCAGTTTTTTTTTCTAAGTTTTTAGCAAGTTTTGGGTATAAAACTTTTTGCTCAACTGCTTTCATATGATTTCTATCTTTAATGATATAAGGCATTTCAAAAACACCAAATTCATCATGAATAGAGTTCATAACTGATGATGGCAAAGATATATGCAAAGTGCCAAGTTTTAGTTTTTGCATCATCTCTTTATCGTCGCCTAATTGGCTTGAATGATAATTTGCTACTTTTGCTTTTCCAGCAAGTTTCTGATTTGCTAATTTTACGAAATGCTCAGCAGAGTCGTTAAATAATGAACCAGGTTTACCAACATGACCAAATTTAACTTCTAAAGCATTAGCAGAAAAAGAAAGGGCTAGAACTGATAATAAAGTAGCAATGACTTTAATTATTCTCATAATTTCCCCTTTTGTTTAATTATTAAAAAGTAATAATTTTTACTTTGAAAGATAATCTAAGGCAACCATAATTCCACCTGACTTGAATGGTATATTGGATTTTTTTAAGCCCATTTCTACACCAGCTAAGGTTCCTGCTAACATTAGATCGTTAAAATCTCCTAAATGACCTATTCTAAATACTTTGCCTTTAACTTTGTTAAGACCCGTTCCTAAAGACATATCAAAATTATCTAAAATAACTTTTCTTAAATTATCTGCATCATGACCTTGTGGAACTAATACTGCGGTTAGAGAATTCGAATATTCTTCTGGATTTTTACATAAAATTTCTAAGCCCCATGCTTTAACGGCTAACCTTGTTGCCTCCGCATGTCTTTGATGTCTTTTAAAAACATTTTCTAGACCCTCTTCTAGAAGCATGTTGATTGCTTCATCTAAGCCATACAATAAATTTGTAGCAGGTGTATATGGGAAAAAACCATTTTTATTATTTTCAAGCATTGATTTCCAGTCCCAATAAGATTTTACTAAATTTGATTTTTTGCTTGCTTCTAGAGCTTTTGAACTAATTGCATTAAATGATAATCCAGGAGGTAACAATAAACCCTTTTGCGATCCACCAACAGTTACATCTACTTTCCATTCTTGGTGACGGTAGTCGATAGATCCTAAAGAAGATATAGTATCCACCATTAACATGGCTGGATGTTTTGCTGCATCCATTGCTTTTCTAACTTCTCCAATTCTACTCGTTACACCGGTAGAAGTTTCGTTATGAACGGCAAAAACCGCTTTAATTTTATGTTCCTTGTCTTCTTTTAGTTTCTGCTCTACGATTTTAGGGTCTACCCCACTTCTCCAATCTCCTGAAACAAAATCCACGTTTAATTTAAATTTCTTTGCAATTTCCCACCACAAGGAAGAAAACTGTCCAGTTTCAAACATTAAAACTTTATCTCCTTCAGATAAAGTATTTACAATAGCCGCTTCCCAAGCTCCTGTTCCAGATCCTGGATAAATAATGACTGGCTCTTTGGTTTTAAAAATTGATTTGATTCTATCTAATACTCTCAAAGCTATATCTGCAAACTGAGGTCCGCGATGATCAATCGTAGGATAATCCATAGCACGCAAAACTCTATCCGGAACATTTGTAGGTCCTGGAATTTGAAGAAAATGTCTACCCGGTTTAAAAGAATTAGATTTTGGCATAAGGCTATATATGTTAACGTCATATTTTAATCAAATATGAATTTAACAGATAGACAGATACAAAAAATTTCTAAAGAAATACAATCCAAAGTCAAAGGCAAAGTTCTTTTTGATGAGTTTTCAAGAGGTCGTTACAGTACCGACTCTTCCTTATATCAAATAAAACCTTTAGGAGCTGTCTTAGCTGTAGACCAAAATGACGTTCTTAGTTTAATCGAATATTCAAAAAAAAATTCTATACCCCTTTTAGCACGTGGTGGCGGAAGCTCTCAATGTGGACAAACAGTTGGTGAATGTATCGTTTTAGATTACTCAAAGCATCAAAATAAAATTTTAGAATTAAATGTAAAAGAAAAGTATGTTTGGGTTGAGCCTGGAATAGTTCTAGATCAGCTAAATGCTTTTTTAAAACCTCATGGCTTATGTTTTCCAGTAGATGTTTCTACAAGTAGTAGAGCTACGATCGGTGGCATGACTGGAAATAACAGTTGTGGTTCTAGATCCCTTTATTACGGAAATATGGTTCATAACGTTTTAGCTGTTGAAGCTATATTGAATGACGGTTCCGTTTTTACTTTCGATAATATTGATAAAAATTACATAGAAACAACCAATAAGAGAGACAGGCAATTTGAAATAATAAAAACACTCATCCAATCTAAGGAAAAAGTAAAAGACGAAATAGAAAAATACTGGCCTAAAACTCAAAGACGGGTTGGTGGATATAATATTGATTTAATAAATTCTAATGGTTTTAATACCTCAAATATTTTAGTCGGATCCGAAGGAACATTATCATTATTTAATAAAATAAAATTGAAACTTTGGGAAATTCCTAAGCAAAAAATATTGGGTGCTTGCTATTTTGAAAGTTTTCATCAAGCAATGGAAATTACAAAAGAAATCGTAAAGTTAAAGCCAACAACGGTTGAGCTAATGGATAATAATTTAATTTATTTAGCTAAACAAATTCCTATTTATGCTGAAGGAATTAAAAAATATGTTCTAGGAAATCCGGAGGCCGTTTTAATGGTAGAGTTTATTGACGAAGATCTTAATGTTGCAAGAAATAAAATAAAAGATCTGGAAAGTTTAATAAAACATCAAAACAAGAATAATGGATTTAAATTTTTCGAAAATTTAAATGATCAAAAAGAAATTTTTGAAATCAGAAAAGCTGGATTAAATATTTTAATGTCATTAAAGGGTGATAAAAAACCCGTGGCATTTATTGAAGATTGTGCGGTAACATTAGAACACCTTGCGGATTATACATCTAGACTGAAAGAAATTTTTAAAAAATATAATACAAGCGGAATGTTTTATGCTCACGCCTCTGTTGGAACTCTTCATGTGCGTCCTATTTTAAATATGAAATCAGATCAAGATATAAAAAATATGAAAGCTATTGCTGAAGAAGCTTTTGAAATGGTCAAAACCTATAAAGGTTCACATTCAGGAGAACATGGAGATGGAATCGTAAGATCTGAATTTCATGAAAAAATGTTTGGAAAAAAAATTATGGAAGTGTTTGAAAAAATTAAAGATACTTTTGATGAAAAAAATTTATTTAATCCATATAAAATTGTTAGATCCTATAAATCTGATGATAGATCGCTTATGCGTTATAAATCTGATTATCAAACTGAAAATATTTCAACATATTATGACTGGTCGAACTGGGGAAAATTCACTGATGCTATTGAGATGTGTAATAATAATGGAGCATGCAGAAAATTAGACTCGGGAGTTATGTGTCCTTCTTACAGAGTGACTAAAGAAGAAAAAGATTTAGTCAGAGGAAGAGCAAATACTTTACGATTGGCTTTATCTAATCAATTACCAAAAGGTTCATTTACATCTAAAGAAATGTATCAAACCATGGAGCTCTGCGTGAGTTGCAAAGCATGTCAAAGAGAATGTCCAATGTCAGTGGATATGGCAAAAATGAAAAGTGAGTTTTTATTTCATTACTACAAAAAACACGCAATGAAATTTAAAGATAAAATTATATCCAATCTACCTAATCAAATATTCTTATTAAAATTTACTGCACCAGTCTTAAATTTATTAAAGAAAATACCAATTTTAAAAAACTTCGTAGAATTTTTTGGATTTTCAGCAAAAAGAAGTTTTCCTGTTCCACAAAATCAAAATGCCCTTCGTGAAGTATACAAAAGTCAAATAAGCTCAAAAAATAAAGTTTTACTATTCGCTGACACTTTTAATATTAATTTTGAAACTCAAAACTTAATTTATACGATTAAAGTTTTAAATAAGTTTGGTTTTCAATCCATAATTCCAAGTTTTGACAATGATGGACTAACTAGACCTCTTTGTTGCGGAAGAACTCATATTTCCTATGGTCAATTAGATAAAGCAAAAGAAGAGATGGAAAGAGTGACCAATTATATTATTAATAATAATTTATCCGAAATACCTATTGTTGGTATTGAACCTTCTTGTCTTTTAACTTTTAATGATGAATTTAAGTCATTCAAATACTTAAAAGATAGAGAAAAAATAAAAAATGAATTTTACCTATTAGAAGAATTCATTTTAAAACAATTGAAACATGAAAATAATATTAAATTTAAAAAATTTTCTAAAAAAGTTTACATACATGGACATTGTCATCAAAAATCACAAAATAGAGTCAAGGGTCTTACTGATCTTTTAAACATATTGAATATTGATAATAAATTAATTGAGAGTAGTTGCTGCGGAATGGCTGGATCGTTTGGTTATAATAAAAAATATTACGAAATTTCAAAACAAATGGCTAATCTTGCTTTAATTCCAGCTATTAACAAAACCGCTGATCAAGATTTTATCTTGGCAAACGGAACAAGTTGCAGACATCAAATATCTGATTTCTCAAATAAAAAAGCAAAACATATTTCAGAATTACTATTTACGCTTCTTGAGACTGTAAATTAATTTTTATAGCTTTAATTCTTCAATAACCTTTTTGGCAGACCTAAAGCATTCTACTCCTTGTGGTACCCCACAATATATTGCAATAACATGAATAATAGCTCTTAACTGCTCTTTCGTTACTCCATTTTTAATAGCACCTTTGCAGTGAAGTTCCCATTCATGCATTTTTCCCAACGCTCCTATCATTGCAAGATTCATCATGGATCTTGTTTTGGGATCGATTGACTCATCTCCCCATCCAAAACCCCAACACCATGCTGTCATTGCTTTTTGAAATGGAAGGTTAAAGTCATCTGCATTATTTATAGTTTTTTCCACGTATTCATTTCCTAAGGTCTGTTTTCTTTTTTTTAATCCTAGCTCAAAAAAATTATCCATAGTTACTCCTTTCCATGTTTATTTTGATTAAAATTACATAAATATTATAAGCAAGTATATTTTAATATTAAGATAATTATTTATGAAAAATAATTTTTTGAAAAGGATATTATTAGAAATCAAAGATATTTCGATTCCACTTTATAAAATATTAATCCCTTTTGTATTTATCATTAAATTATTAGAGGAATCTGGAATCATAAATTGGCTAGCAAATATGCTGCAGCCGGTTATGATCAGTATAGGATTAACACCAGAATTAGGTTTGGTATTTGTTACAGCATTTTTAATTAATATTTATGCAGCTTTAGTTCTATTTATTAATTTACTTCCCCAAATTGATGTTAGCGTTGCTCAAATTACTATTCTCGCAACAATGATACTAATCGCTCACAATATTCCAATTGAATCAACTATATCAGGGGCTGCAGGTATAAATTTTATTTATACTAGCATGTTGCGACTTATTTCTGCTATCGCCATAGGTATAATTTTAAATTTTATTTATAAAAACTTTGGATTACTCCAAGAAAAATTCACTACTTTTTTTAAATTACAAGAAGCTCCAACTGATTTAAAATTTTGGTTTTTTGATCAAATTAAAACCTTAATTTATATATTTGTCATCGTCTCGATTATGGTTACGGTTCTTAATATTCTCAGATTAGTTGGGATTGAAAAGTTATTTGAAAAAGTTTTTGTTCCTCCTTTAAGATTGTTTGGTATCAAAAAAGAAGCAATGAACGTAATCATTGTGGGACTGACTATTGGTTTGCAATTTGGAGGTGGGATTTTAATAAAAGAAATCAGATCAGGTAAAATTGATAAGCAAAGCGCCTTTTTATCTGTATCTATGCTCAATTTATTACATGCTTTAATTGAAGATACGATATTAATGATTATGGTAGGTGGTCACTGGTCAGGAGTTTTTTTCGGTCGTATAATATTTGCTCTAACCTTATGTTTTTTAATTTTTAAAATTTTTAAAAAATATTTTAGTTTTTTCGAAAGTTTTATTTTTAACAAGTCAATGAAAAATCTAAAAGCTAATTAAGCCAAATTAAAAATATACAACCAACTAGCATCAGGGACATTAAATAATTAAATATTTTAAAATAATTTGGGTTTATAAATAATTTTTCAAGAGAAGTTCCAAATAAACACCATGTGGTAATTGAAGAATAAGAAAATATTAATCCTAAAATATTTAAAACAAAAAAATCATTTAAATTTTCTTTAACATCATGCATATAAGTGCTTACCGCGGTCAGAGCAATAAATACTCCCTTTGGATTAAAAAACTGAAAAATATACATTTGGATAAATGTTATTTGATTAGGAATTCTTTTATATTGAGTATTTGAATCCATCGCAATTTTCAGAGCTAAATAAACCAAAAAGAATGAGCTTATTATTTTTAAATAAAGTTGAAAACTTTCATACTGTCTAAAAACTACCGCTAGTCCTCCTGATAATAAAAATAATACTGTAGACCATCCGAGTGCGACACCATGAATTAGAGGTAAAGATTTTTTAAGACCAAAATTTAATCCAGAGTAAGAAGCTAAAAAATTATTAGGTCCAGGAGAAAAACAAACAATAATTAAAAAAAGTATTAAAGAAATAATATCCATTATTTTCTTTATTAATTTAAGTTTTAAATATAAAAAGCGCAAATGGTAAAAGCGGTTGAAATCACTGAATTTGGGTCTCCTAAAGTATTAAAATTTGTAGATAAAAAACTACCAGACCTTAAGGCTAATGAAGTTTTAATTAAAAATAAGTCTATTGGATTAAATTTTATTGATATCTATCATCGAACAGGGCTTTATCCAGTTCCACTTCCCTCAGGTATTGGTCTTGAAGCTGCAGGAGTAATTGAAAAAATTGGATCAAGTGTAAAGCTTTTTAAAGTTGGAGATAGAGTAACCCATGCTTCTATGCCGATTGGCGCTTATGCAGAAATGCAAATTATGCCTGAAGAAAAATTAATAAAAATACCTAAAGAAATATCAGATGAAGTAGCATCATGTATTACCTTAAAAGGAATGACATGCGAATATTTACTGCACAGAGCTTACAAAGCCAAAAAAGGTGATGTTTTATTGTTTCATGCTGCAGCTGGTGGCGTTGGCCAGATTTTTTGTCAGTGGGCAAAATCTATTGGCTGCACTGTAATTGGAACAGCTGGATCAGATGAAAAAGTTGAGATCGCAAAAAAAAATGGTTGTGATCATGTTATTAATTATTCTAATGAAGATTTTGCTGAAAAAGTACTTGAGATTACAAACGGGAAAGGTGCGGACACAATTTACGACGGTGTAGGAATTAAAACTTTTGAAGGTTCTTTAAAAGCAATTAAATTAAGAGGTCTTTTTATATCTTACGGTAATGCATCAGGAGCAATTGAAAGTGTAAGTTTAAAACAACATTTAGCTCCAAAAGCAATTTTTTTCACCAGACCATCAGTTATGCCTTACACTGCAACTCGAGCTGATTTAGATCTATCTTCTTCTACTGTTTTTGAAGCAATCAAAACTAAAAAATTTAAAGTAGATATATTTAAAAAATACTCTTTAGATCAAGCTCAACTTGCGCATGAAGAATTGGGTGGAAGAAAATTAAAAGGTCCTTCGGTTTTAATTCCTTAATTAATTAGAAATTAACCAATTTTTAAATACTCAATAAAAGATCTAATTGCGATAATAATTAAAAAAGATCCAAATACCCTGCTTAAAAGTTTTTTATCAATTTTATGAACCAGTCTAGCACCAATAGGTGCCATCATCATGGTAACTGGAACAAACACCATAAATCCAGGGATATTAACGTAACCAATGCTCAAAGGAGATTTTACTTCGTCGAATACGCTTCCGCTAAAAGACATACTAAATGCTCCCACAATAGAAATTAAAAACCCAATTGCCGCTGAAGTACCGATCGCATTTCTAATAGAGTAACCAAAAAGTCTCATAAATGGCACTGATAGGGAGCCACCTCCTATTCCCAAAGGAACTGAGATAAATCCAATACAGGATCCTATTAAACCCTTGATGTGAAATGGTATATCTCTAGGAGTTTCACCTAATTTTTCCCTGAAAAAAATAAAAAACAATCCTACACAAAATGCAAAAATAGAAAAAATTAAAACTAATCTTGGAGTCTCAAGATGAGAAGCAAAAACGGTTCCGAAAATAACTCCAATCATGACGAAAATTCCAAATGATTTTATTAATTTAAAATCAACCGCTTGATATTGCATGTGAGTTTTTGTGGACATTACTGAAGTTGGAATAATAATTGCGAGCGAAGTTCCTAACGATAAATGCATAATCGTATGAGGGTCAAAATGAAGAACAGAAAATGCGTAGTAAAGTGCCGGCACCATGATAATTCCTCCACCAACACCAAGTAGTCCTGCCAAAAAACCTGAAACTGTAGCTGCAGCAGCTAGTACTAAACAAAGTGTAATTAATTCATTTAATGTAATCGTATCGAACACGTTTAAACTGCCATTTCTAATTTCTCATTATTTTGCACAACATCTAAAATATGTTTTACCTTTTGAAAATCTGAGTTTCGCGCCATCATATTATTAGAAAGATATTGTTTCCATTTCGTAGCTCCCTTTTGACCGTGGTACAAGCCGACAGTATGTCTCATAATCTGATTAACTCTCACTCCCTTTTTAACTTCTTCCTCTACATATTTAACTAATTGTTCGATGATTTCTTCTCTAGATAATATTTGATTATTTTTAAAAATTTTATTTTCGATTTCAGCTAAAAAATAAGGGGCTTGATATATTGATCTTCCAATCATTACACCATCAACAAATTTTAAATGATCTTCAATTTGGTCTACATTGGTAATGCCTCCATTGATAATAATTTCTATTTCTGGATTATTTTTTTTAATATCGTAAACAATTTTGTAATTTAATTTTGGAATTTTTAAATTTTCTTTAGGACTTAAACCTTTTAAAATAGCTTTTCTTGCATGTAAAATTATAGTTTTTACACCTGTATTTTTAATTTTTTCTATAAAAGAATTTAAATAATCAAAACTCTCAACATCATCAAAACCTATTCTGGTCTTAGCAGTAATAGGAATCTTTGAATTTTTTACCATTACATGAAGACATTCTGCTACCAAATCTGGCTCTTTTATTAAACATGCTCCAAATTTATTTTTTTGAACCTTTTTGCTAGGGCAGCCTAAATTTAGATTAATTTCATCATAACCAAAGTCATCTATAATTTTGCAACATTCACCTAGCTCTTTTGGGTTAGATCCTCCTAATTGTAATGAAACTGGTTTTTCAAAATGATTAAAATCTAATATTTTTTTTTTATCACCTTTTAATATAGCTCCAGTTGCAATCATTTCTGAATACAATAGGACGTTTTTACTAATCAATCTTAAAAAATATCTATCATGTCTATCTGTGCAATCCATCATGGGAGCAACAGATACTAGTCTGTTTATTTTAGACATATTTTTTTATTTTATCTGAATAGGATATAATTCCTTGGGTTATGAATTCTTCGTGAATTTTTTCTAACTTGTCTAATTGATAAATATAATTCACCATTATACCAAAAGATTCTTTATAACCATAATCACTAGCATTTCCATTAATAATAATTTCGTGAATGCTGGCTCCATTACCTAGATGAAATCTAGTAACTGCATTTAATGGTTTTTTTCCTTTTTTTTCTTTAATTAAATAATGCGCCACCAATTTTTTAAGAGCTTCTTTTTCAACTAAAATATTAGGATCCCCTACTTTTAATGAAGAAGATCTTAAAAAATTTAAACGGTCACAATCATAGTTCTTTAAAATTTCTTTAAGCTTTTCCTTTTCTAAATAATTAAACCAATCTGAAAATCCAGGAAGCGGTGATAAAGTTCCAAAATTTTTTAACTGTGGAAACTCTTCTTGCAACTCATAAACTACTCTTTTGATTAAAAAGTTTCCCAAAGTCACTCTCATCAAACCTTCTTGACAATTACTGATTGAATAGAATGTTGCAGTATCCGATTTATCTTTAGTATTGATTATAGGTTTAATTATTTCCTGAATAGAACTTCCAAGACCCTTAGTTAGCGCAACTTGCACAAAAATTATTGGTTCTTGGGATAGTACGGGGTGAAAATAAGCATAAAACCTTCTATCTTCTTCCAGTCTTCTTTTAAGATCGTTCATATCTTTAATTTTATGAACTTTTTCATACTTAATAATTTTCTCTAAAATTGCAGCTTTTGTTTCCCAAGTAATTCTCTCAAGTTTTAAAAAGCCAGGGTTAAACCAAGATCTAAATAGATGTCTTATATCTTCATCTAGGCCTTTTAGTTCAGAGTGGCTTGATAAAAATTTTATTAAATCTTCTCTCATGGAAACTAAAAAGAAAGTTCCATTAGGTGCCATATTCAATCTTCTTATAAGTTCTTGTCTACTTCCCTCTGTTGCTTTATTTAAATCGTTTAAATGATCTTGTTTTGGTGAACTTAAAAAAAGAGTTGCTGATTTCTTAACTAGATCTAAATTCGGTTTATATTTTTCATTTATTTTTAAAAAAAAATCCAGCTTTTGTTTATGGTCTAAAGTTGAATACTTTTCAGTAATTTGCCTTGCGATTGCAATACCAGATGCAACTCCTTTAAATGAAATTAAATCATCACAAAGTTCTAATATATCTTTTTGATGAGAAAATTTTTTTCCTAATAAAGCTTTTCCTGCGTCTGCAATTGCATCAACGACTTTTTTTAGAAACATTATTTAGTGAATAATTTATTTGGAAGCCACGTTGCAATTTCAGGAAAAATACAAAGTATAATAATCGCTAACACCATACACAACATGAATGGTAGAGATCCGGTAAGTATTTCTTTTAAATTAATATCTGGAGCTATTCCATTAATTACATATAAATTTAAACCAACTGGCGGAGTAATTAATCCTATTTCCATATTAATAGTCAAAATTACTGCAAACCAATATGGATCAAAACCTGCTTGTTCAATAATCGGTAACAAAATTGGAGCTGTCATTACGATAACAGCTACAGGCGGAAGGAAGAAACCAGCTACTAATAAAAATATATTAATCATAAACATTAAAACCCATTTGTTTACTTTTAATGTAGTCATGGCCTCTGCAACGGTCTGGGTTATATAAAGATTAGATAAAGCAAAACTGAATAAATAAGAAGCAGCTATGATCATCATGATCATGCCACTCTCTTTCATGGACTCAGTTAAAATACTCCAGATTTTTTTGGGTTGATAAATTTTATAAACAACAGCGATAAGTAAGATGCAAAAAAACGCTCCTACTCCAGACGCCTCTGATGGTGTCGCTATACCTCCATATAATGTGTACAAAACCCCTGCTACGATAAGCAAAAATGGAACTACTTTAGGTAAAACTTCAAATTTTTCTTTCCAGGAATAATTTTTGAATATTAAATCTTTAAAATTTTGATCATTATTTCTAGTGGTCCACCAAATTTTAAATATAGCCCATGCCATAAACAAAATGGTGAGCATAATTCCAGGAATTAAGCCTGCGATAAATAATTTTCCAATCGATGTTTCGGTAGAAATTCCATAAACAATCATCGTGATACTCGGAGGAATAAGAATCCCCAAAGTTCCACCTGCCGCTATAGTTCCGGCACTAATTTCTTTAGAAAACCCTCTTTCTCTCATTTCTGGAATTCCCATTTTTCCAATAGCCGCACATGTTGCGGGGGATGATCCACTTAGTGCTGCAAATAAAGCACATGCGCCCAGATTTGACACAACTAAACCTCCTGGAACTTTATTTAACCAACGATCAAGGGCTGAATACAAATCTTTACCAGCTGGAGATGCTGCAACTGCTATTCCCATAACAACGAACATGGGTATGGAGACTATTGTAAACTCGCTAATTCCACCAAAAAAGGTTTCAGCTAAAATTTTTGTCATTCCAAAACCTTGAAAACCAAATAAAAAAATAATTGCTACAATACCTAAACCAAAAGCAACTGGTGCTCCGGATCCAAAAACAATTAATGTAACTATAATTACAAGTATACCAATAACCGATGGGTCCATTTAATGAGCTTCTCCTGTATTAGGGTTTTGAAAAGGCATTTCTCTACCTGTTAACAAAGATAAAATATCCGCGATGTATTGCAATGATGTTAAGGTCATGCCTATCGGAAATGAAATCATAAGTTTCCAAATTTTAGCATCCCAAACGGTTCCTGTTTTCCAATCTCCAGTATAAGATTCATGCCAATATTGAAATGCAACATAACTTATGATCAAACAAAATAGAAAAGAAGTTAAAGACGCAATCAATGCACAAATAAATTTTCCTCTCTTGCCAAGATAGTGTGGAATAATTTCTACATTGACGTGACCTTTTTTTAACAAAATATATGGGCTACCAATAAAAGTAGCTCCAGCTAAAGAAAAAATTACAAATTCTGTCTGCCAAACAGTTGATAAATTAAAAACATATCTCTCCACAACCATATGAACAATGGCGAGTACCGATAATAATAATAAAAAAGTTGCAATTACTCCGCAAATTTCTGAAGTTTTTTTTACTATTTTTATGAATATGTCCATATTTTTGAAATTAACTCGGGCCTAAATGGCCCGAGTTATAAATATATTATTTTACTGCTAAAGCCTGATCTAGTAATTTTTTACCAGTAGGAACTTTTTTAGCAAAATCTACGTAGGA
Organism: Candidatus Pelagibacteraceae bacterium; assembly: GCA_038146245.1. GTDB lineage: Bacteria > Pseudomonadota > Alphaproteobacteria > Pelagibacterales > Pelagibacteraceae > JAYQRG01. The sequence goes on from JAYQRG010000007.1 coordinate 34,784, forward strand.
TGATTTTTTAGCTACCGCTAACCAATCATTGTAGTTTTTTTCGTTCATGTAAACTAGTTTTACACCAGCTTGTTTGAAACGATCTTCCATTTTTTTATCTAACAACGCAACTTGACCAGACATGTATTTTTCAGCTTTTTCACCAGCTGCTTTTAATGCTGCTTTTTGCTTAGCATTAAGTTTGTCGTAAGATTTTTTAGAAGCAAGAATCGGTTCATACATAAACCATAAACCGTATTTACCTGGAGGTGTTAAACACTTAGTATGTTCATATAACTTGTAAGATACAAAGCTACCAGAACTAGTATTTGCACCGGTTAATACTCCAGTTTGAAGTCCTGTGTATATTTCAGAACTAGCCATAGATGAAATAGATGCTCCTGCAGCTTTTAACATTGTATCAAACATTGGTCCTGCCGCTCGAAGAGTTTGACCTTTAGCATCTGCTGGACTTAAAATACATTGTGTTTTTGAAGCAAAAGCTCCACCTAACCATGCATCGGCAATAACAACTACACCTGCTTTATCCATGATTCCTCGAATACTTTTCATGAATTCAGATTTATTGATTCTTGTTGCGTGATCGTGGTTTTTCACAACGCCTGGCATTAATGTAATACCAAACTCTGGGTGAAATTTATTTGCATAGTCTAGTGGAAATGCTGACATGTCTAAAATTCCATCTGTCATTGGTTTCCATTGATCTTTAGCTTTGTATAGAGATTGAGCTGGGTAGATTTGTATTTTAAAATCTACATTTGCTTTCTCAACTTCTCTTTTAATTATTTGTACCATTTCATCACGAGGATCGCCTTTTCCACCTGGCCACTGATGTGAAGCCTTCCAGGTAACTGCAAAAGAAGATGTTGTGATAAACGATAAGGTAATTAAAGATAGAAGGATTTTTCCTAATATTTTCATTTTATTCCCCTTTGTTTCAAATTTGAAAGTTGTGATTCAACATTATTTTAGTTAGAAATTCAATCTATAATTATGTCGAATAAGGGCCCTTTGAGCGGATTACTTGTATTAGATCTAACTAGAGTTTTAGTTGGTCCTTATTGTACAATGATTTTATCGGATTTAGGTGCGAGAGTAATTAAAGTTGAGTCTCCCGAAACTGGTGATGACTCCAGAAGTTTTGGTCCATTTGTTCAAGATCAATCTGCGTACTTTATGTCTCTTAATAGAGGAAAAGAAAGTATCGCTTTAAACTTAAAAAAAGAAGAGGATAAAAAAATTTTCAATAAAATTTTAGATAAAGCAGATATTTTAGTTGAAAACTTTAAACCTGGAACTTTAGAAAAATGGGGTTATGGTTGGAATGATCTTAAAAATAAATATCCAAAATTAATTTATGCTTCTGCATCGGGTTTTGGTCAAACAGGACCTTTAAAAGGTCTTCCCGCTTATGATATGGTTGTTCAAGGTATGGGTGGACTTATGAGCGTTACAGGTCAACCTAACAGCGAACCAACAAGAGTTGGAACTTCCATTGGGGATATTACTGCAGGATTATTTACAGCGGTTGGAGTTAACGCCGCTTTATATGACAGACAAAAAACAGGTAGAGGAATGTATATTGATGTTTCCATGTTGGATTGTCAAATTGCAATATTAGAAAATGCTATCGCTAGATATTTATCAAAAGGAGAAATTCCAAAACCAATGGGATCTAGACACCCTTCCATTGCACCTTTTGAAGCTTTTAAAACAAAAGACAGTTATATCATTATCGCTGCGGGTAACGACAAATTATTTGAAGGAATGTGCAAGGTTTTGGGAATGGATGAATATAAAAAAGAAAAATTTAATACTAATGCTAATCGAACCAAAAATATGCAAGAACTTAAAGAAGTTATTGAAAATAAATTAAAAAACAAATCTACTGTGGAGTGGGTTGAAATTCTTCAAAAAGAAAAAATTCCATGTGGTCCAATTAATAATATTAAAGAAGCAGTAGAAAACTCGCAAATACAATTTAGAAATATGATTGTTTCTGCGCAGCATAATAAGATCGGTACATTTAAAATGGCTGGAAACCCTATTAAAATGTCTAATTACGAAGACTCTAAAACAAGAGGCGAAATTCCCAATCTCGATCAACACCGAGATAAAATTATAAAAGAATTTTGTTAAAATTTAATTTTAATTATTAGTTTGTTCAGAAGCTTCTGTGATTTCTTCAGACTCATCATCCATATCATCTTCCGCAATGTCAGAATTTGCTAAAGGAACTTTTCTTGTTCGTTTTGAAGGTAGTATTGGTTGTCCAGATTTTGATACTTCACCTTTATAAATTTCTTCAAATGCATCGCTTTCAGCTTCAGCTTGATTTTGATCTTGAGTTATAATTTCTTCTGGATGTTCTCTTGCTCTCTCGATAGTAGCATTTTCTAATTTCTTTTTATCTAACAGCTTGTCACCTATTTCTCTAAGTGCAATTACTGTTTTTTTATCTTTATCTTCAGAAACTAAAGCTTTGTCTCCCGCTCCAAGTTGCAAAGCTCTTTCTTTAGCTAAAATTACTAAATCGTATTGATTATCGACAACTTCAAGACAGTCTTCAACGGTAACTCTGGCCATAATGATTAAATAAGTGTTGGCTTATAGTCTTTACGGTTGGAAATATCAAGAATAAATAAATCATCTATATTCTTTGATTTTTATGAAAAAGGTATTTAAAAATCTTCTATTATAAAAAATCATTAAAAGAGGGAGATTCGAATGACATGCAAAGTAACTTTTTTAGGTTTAGGAGTAATGGGCTTTCCAATGGCTGGACATATTGCAAAAGCAGGTCACAGCGTAACTGTATTTAACCGTACTAAAGCAAAAGCGGATAAATGGGTAACTGTTCATAAGGGAAAAGCAGCATCCACCCCAGCAGAGGCTTGTAAAGATTCTGATTTTATTTTTGCATGTGTTGGAAATGATAATGATCTTCGTGAAATTACGATTGGTTCAAATGGTGCTTTTAATGCAGTAAAAAAAGGAGCAATTTTTATTGATAATACTACTGCTTCTGCAAAAGTTGCGAGAGAATTATTTAAAGAAGCTTCAAAAAAAGGATTTGGGTTTTTAGATGCTCCAGTATCTGGCGGGCAAGCTGGAGCTGAAAATGGTGCTCTTACTGTTATGGTTGGTGGCGAAAATAAAGATTTTGTAAAAGCAGAACCGGTTATTAAATGTTACAGTAAAAAAATTAAACTACTAGGGCCTTCTGGTAGTGGACAATTAGCTAAAATGGTAAATCAAATTTGTATTGCAGGTTTAGTGCAAGGTTTATCCGAAGGTTTAAGATTTGGGCAAAATGCAGGCTTGAACGTGGAAGATGTTGTCGAAGTAATCTCTAAAGGTGCTGCTCAATCTTGGCAAATGGAGAATAGATATAAAACCATGCTTTCAGATAAATTTGATTATGGTTTTGCAGTTGATTGGATGAGAAAAGACTTATCGATTGCCATGGAAGAAGCTAAATCAAACGGATCGAAACTTCCTATTACAGAAATTATTGATAAGTTTTATGCTGAAGTTCAAAAAAATGGTGGTAACCGATTTGACACTTCAAGTTTAATTACTTTATTGCCAAAAAAATAACTTTGAACGATTCAATTCCAGATTTTTATAATAATAAAGACCTAGTCTATGATGAAATCTGGAAAATGTTAGCTAATGGAGTTGTTGATCGAGATGAAGATTTTAGGTTGCCTATTGTAATTGCAAATCAAGGTCAATTTTCTGATGGTCGTATTGTAGTTTTGCGTGGCGCATTTAAAGATAAAAAAATATTAAGGTTTCATAGCGATATTCGTTCTAGTAAAATGGAAGCTTTCAAAAAAAACAATAATATTTATTTTCTATTTTATAGTAAGCAAAAAAAAATTCAGGTTCGTGCTAAAGGAAAAGCGACTATACATTTTCAAAATGATGTGAGCAAAGAATGCTGGAAAAAAACACATTCTATTAGTAGAAAATGTTATTTAGCAGAGCAAGCACCCGGCACCACATCGGCTTCGCCAAACCCTGGTTATCCTAGAGATTTTGAAAATAGAAATCCTAAACTTGATGAAAGTGAAATTGGCTATAAAAACTTTTCAGTTGTTGATAGTGAGATTAGTGAATTTGACTGGCTATATTTAGCATCTAAAGGACATAGAAGATTGAAAATTTTTCTAAATGATATGCCCATTAAAAGTGAATGGGTCACACCGTAACTATTTTTTTAAATTTGTTTTGTATCTTTTCCAGTTATCAACATAACGTTGTGCATTTTCTTTAATCGCAATTATCTCTTGTGGAGTTACTTGTCTTATAATTTTACCTGGAGAACCCATTACTAAAGAATTGTCTGGGATAATTTTTTTCTCAGCAATTAAGGAGTTTGCTCCGATAATACAATTTTTGCCGATTACAGTACCGTTTAAAATAGTAGAGCCAATTCCAATCAAACTATTATCTTCAATGGTACAACCATGTAACATCACTAGATGACCAACTGTAACTCCGGCTCCAATTGTTAATGGATAACCATCATCGGTATGAAGCACCGAATTGTCTTGAACATTTGAACCTTCACCTACGGTAATTCGCTCAATGTCCCCTCTGATTACAGCTCCAAACCAAACACTACTATCTTTTTTTAATATTACGTCTCCAATGACAGAGGCATTATCTGCAATCCAGTTTTCCCCTAATCTTTGAACTGTATTATTTCCAAGTTGATACAACATTAATTTTGTTTCTGTTCTATATAGATTATAATAAAAAAAATATAATTATGTCACTAACAAAAACCCCGATATGTAATTTTGGAGAAAAAATTCATGATTTTAGCCTTAAATCTGTAGATGAAAAAAAATATTCATTAAAAGATCTATCAGGATCTAAAGGAACACTTATCATGTTTATTTGTAATCATTGCCCTTACGTAAAAGCGGTAATCAAAGATATTGTAAATACTGCCAATGAATTAAAAAAAGTTGGTATTAATTCTATTGCAATCATGTCTAATGATACAGAAAATTATCCCGAAGATGGGTTTGAAAAAATGAAAGATTTTTCAAAAAATAATAGTTTTTCTTTTTCTTATTTAATTGATGAAGATCAAAGTGTTGCAAAAAAATTTGGAGCAGTTTGTACCCCAGATTTTTTTGGCTATAACAATCATGGAGAATTACAGTATCGTGGAAGAATTATCGCCACTAAAGACTTAAAACCACTTGAAAATTCAAAAAATGAATTAAAAGAAGCGATGCTTGAAGTAGCCAAAACTGGAAAGGGTCCAAAAAATCAATTCCCAAGTATGGGTTGTAATATAAAATGGAAATAAATGTATATTATTACTACTAGAAATTTTCCCCCTCAAGTAGGTGGAATTCAAACTTTAATGTATGGTATTGCAAAAAATTTATCAAAACTCAAAGAGGTCAAAGTTTTTGCTGATGATTTTACAGGATCAAAAGATTTCGATGCTAAACAAAATTTTAGCACTGAAAGAGTAAGAGGTTTAAAATTTATTAGAAAATTTAGAAAAGCAAATTTAATTAATAATTACATATCTGAAAATAAAAAAGTTGAAGGAATTATTTCGGACCATTGGAAAAGTATTGAAAAAATTTCGAAAAATGTCTGTAATCAAATAAATACCATTTGCTTAATACATGGAAAAGAAATTAATCATGAAAATAAAAGTCCATTACTTATAAGAATGCTTAATTCTTTAGAAAAGTCGAAGTACATTATAGCTAATTCTGAATTCACAAAAAAACTAGCAATTAGCAAAGGTATTCCTGAAGGAAAAATACATGTAATTCATCCTGGAATCTTTTTAGAAGAAAACATTTCAAGTGAAAATTTAGAAAAGGCAGAAGCAATATATGCTAAAGGGAAACCAAGAATATTAACTGTAGCAAGACTAGATAAAAGAAAGTCTATTGATCAAACCTTACTAGCTCTTAAAAATTTTCAGTCTAAATATCAAGATTTTATATACGTTGTTTGTGGAGATGGAGAAGAATACGATAATTTAAAAAGGCTTTCTGATAATTTAGATTTAAATCAAAATGTAATTTTTTTATCTGATATTTCTCAGGATTTAAAAAATGCTCTCATCAAAAAATCAGATATTTTTGTAATGCCTTCTATTCAATTTGAAAAATCTGTTGAAGGATTTGGCATAGTTTATGCAGAGGCTGCAAAATATGGCGTTCCATCCATTGGCGGTCTTTTAGGTGGTGCGTCTGATGCTATTCAAAATAATGAGACTGGTATCTTATGCGACGGAGAAAAACATGAGGAAATTTATAAAGCTTTAATTGAAATGTTTACTAACGATAAATTTAAAATAATGGGTGAAAAAGCAAAACAATTTTCTGAGAAATTTTCTTGGGATAATCAAATAAAAAAATATTTAAATCTTTTGGAGGAATAAATGATAAATATATTTAAAAATTTAAAATGGATTGCAACTTTTTTTGTTTTAACTGGAATTTTATTAACTAACCTAAATCAATATCCACTAAATATTATTTTTCATGGTATTGGGGTCGTAATTTGGACTTTGGAAGGATATTTTAAAAAAGATAAAGCCATCATGACAAATTTTGGATTACAGATACCTTTGTTTGTGATTGGATTTATTAATTTTTATAATTAAATCATTGCAGATCAAATTTAATTTTATCAAAAACTTCATTTGCAGATAGTTTTTTTAAATCACTGGAAGTGATAGCTTTAAATTTTTCTCTTTCAATACTCACTTTTTTGGGAGAAGTGTGATAACCAAATAATACTACACCATTACAACCTAAGTGCGCCGCCATATGAGCAGGTCCGGTATCATTCGATATTACATAATGTGAATTCTTAATAATTTTAGCAAGTTGCAATAAATTAGTAGGTTTTTCATTATCTAAAATAATATCAAGTCCAATTTGCCTACAAGATTCAATTTCATTTCTACCTGGTGCGGTAACTAGCAAATAACTAGGAAATTGTTTTTTAATTAGATTCACTAGTTCCTTATAATAAGGCCATCGTTTATGTTTTAATTTTGCAGAGGATGATGGCGAAATATAAATATATTTTTTTTCTGGAACTTGAAAAGCTGCGTCAATGGCCCAGCTAATATCGGGTTTTAAAACATTTTCAGTATTTATAATTCCTGATCTTTCTAATTGAGTCTTAAATCTAGATAAAACACTATCTTGGTCAAATTCTTTTTTTGTTTCATGATCTTTTAATGTTGTTCTGGAAGATGACCATTCTGAAATACCAAAAATTTTTTTATAAAAATTAGTTCTGCTTGAATTTTGTAAATCATAACATTTAATAAAATGTAATGGTTTAATAAGGTTAATTAGTTTTTTAAGGTAAAAAAGATTCCATCTAGGTTTCCTTTCATCAATCAATACTTCGTTAATGTAGGGGCATTTTTGAAATAATGTTTTGTAAGGCTCTGTTGTTAGAAGGAAGATTTTATCTTGATTGTGATGTTTTTTTATATCTTTTAAAACACCGGATATTTGAATTACGTCACCTAAAGATCCAAGTTTAACAACTAGCAAATTTGACATATTTTATTTTATAATTATCAAGAACTTATGAATTCATCTAATAAAATATTTGCAGAAATTTCCGTAGGCGAATTAATTGATAAAATCACTATTTTAGAGATCAAAAAAGCAAATATTAAAGAAGCTGAAAAACTCAAAATAGTTGATGCGGAACTAGTAAGTTTAAGTGCAACATTAAATAAAAATGTAAAAATAAGTAATGAAATTCAAAACTTGAGAAGTGATTTAAAAAAAATTAATCAAAAATTATGGATCATAGAAGACGATATTAGAAATTGTGAGCGCCAAAAAGATTTTGGCGATAAATTTAAAGAATTAGCAAGAAGCGTATATTTTTCTAATGATGAAAGAGCAAAATTAAAAAATCAAATCAACAAACTATCCGGCTCAAGTATAGGTGAAGTTAAAAGTTACGAAAAATACTAATCATTTTTTAAACTAGGTATCTGTTTTCTAAGTTGATGCACCTCATTAATATCTATTTTAGTAATAATATGGCCTACTCCACTTTTTTTTTCTGATAAAATTTTTCCATCAGGAGAAATTATTAGACTGTGGCCATAAGTTTCTCTTTTATTATGATGAGTTCCTGTTTGCGCAGGAGCAAACACATAACTAAAATTTTCAATTGCTCTAGATCTAAGTAAAGCGTGCCAGTGTCTTGAACCAGTGTTTTTAGTAAATGCAGACGGAACAGATAAAAAAACTGAACCTTGTTTTGTTAATTTTCGATATAAGTTTGGAAATCTCAAATCATAACAAATCGTTAGACCAAGTTTACCCCAGGGCAGTTTGGCTACAACCGATCTAGATCCTGCTAAAAATTTTTTAGATTCTTGATACTTTTCTTTTTTTGATAAAGTTACATCGAACATATGTATTTTGTCATAGTAAGATTTAATTTTTCCGTCAGATCCTATTAGTATAGATCTATTTACAAGGGTTCTTTTTTTAATTTTAATAGGAGTTGCTCCAATTAAGAACCAAACTTTATTCTGTTTTGAAAATTTTTTAATTTGCTCAATACAAAAATTTTTATGAAAAGGCTCAGATTTATTTAAAAGTTCCTGGTGATTACTACTAAATAAAAAAGTATTTTCAGGTGTTAATATAATATTTGCTTTTTTAGCTACTGCTTTTTTACTTTCTCTTAAAACAACTTTTAAATTTTCCTTTGGATGATTATTAGAATTTAGCTGCAAACATGCAGCGCGAAAGATCATATTTATTTATTGACGGAGCTTACAAAATTCCAGCTACAGTCAAAACTAGGAATATAAATTTCGGATAAAGTGGTATTTCCAAAAACCTTATCTAAGGTTTGAATCCAATTTTTAACTTGCTGAGGTTTTTTATCCATAGATCCAACCTGTGCAGTGATAATTCCATCTTTTCTAGTAATTCGCTTAAGTTCATTCATATTTTTAGTTGCAAGGTCAATACAGAATTGATCATCATTTAAATCTATAAATAAATGATCGTATTTTTCGCTTTCACTGCTTAAAATATTTTTAAATGCATCTCCCCAAATACAATTAACGTTATTACTTTTGTGAATATTTTTAAAAATGTCAGGTAAATATTTTTGGCAAGCATCCACAACTTCTTTATCTAATTCATACCAATCCACATAACTAAATCCGTTTTTGATACATTCTCTCGCAACTCCTCCGTCGCCTCCACCAATAATAGCTGCCGAGGTGTTTTTTTCAGATAGTTTTAAGCTAGAGTTTACAAAAGTACTTGAATACAATTCCTCATCTTTTTCAGCTACCTGTAATTCTCCGTCTATAAATAGAGCATTACCAAACTGTTTTAACTTTAATATTTCAATATGCTGACCGGCTTTAGATTTAAAATCTTTAATAATTTCTTCTACTAGATAATGTTTAGAAATACCCTCTGAGCTATAAATATCTTTATAGTGATGTATGGCATCTCTATTAAATTCTTTTTTTACAACAGACTTGTATTGAATTTCCTTTTTTAAAATCTCTAAAGAGATGGTTGGGCTAACTTTTCCGCAAGTAAAAAAATCAAAACTAATAATGCCATGTTCGGGGAAAGTATGAAAACTCATATGACTTTCTTTTAATAAACAAACTAACGTAACTCCTTGAGGGGCAAAAACATACTTAGAAATATTGATAATTTCGACTTTTGCTGCTTGAGCTATTTTTTTGAATATTTTTTCAAAGAATTCTGCAGAGTAATCTTTATTTACTCCTAAAAAATCTAAAGTAACATGTTCGCCTACTTTGATCATCTAGCTCTCTCCTTTTTATAACTTTTTACTTTTCCTAAAACTTTATGCATTTGAGAAATCGATAAAATTTTAGGAGACCCAATCCTTAAACATTCTATATACTGATCTGCTAAATATTCAACCTCTTGAGCTAGTTCAAAAGTTTCTGAAATATTTTTTCCGAAAGCCACTTGACCGTGATTCTCAATCAAACATGCTTTTCTATTTTTTAAAGCTTTTATTATGTTTTTAGATAATTTTTCTGTACCATAAGTTGCATATTTTGCGCATTTAATATCAACACCACCCGCAACAGCTACCATGTAATGAAAAGCAGGAATTTTTTTTCTTAAGCAAGACAGCACTAAAGCATTTTTTGAATGACAATGAACAACTGATTCGCATTTTTTATTTAAATAAATATCTTTATGAAATCTCCATTCGGAGGATGGTTTGTTAAATTTGTGCTTAAATCTTCCTTTAAAATCAACAAAAACAATATCACTAGCTTTTAATGTTTCATATCTCATACCGCTTGGAGTGATAAAAAAACCTTTTTTATATTTAATAGAGATGTTTCCTGATCTTAAAGGTGAAAGATTAGTTTTATTTAAAAGCTTTCCATACTTCACTATAGTTTTTTTTATTTGATTTTCTGTCATTTAAAAACTTTCTTCAACTCTTGAGGTTTAAAAATCCCTTTTTCAGTAATAAAACCAGTTATTAGTTTTGAAGGAGTTATATCAAAGGCTAAATTTAGTCCTTTAGAATTTTTTGGATAAATATTAATTTTCTTTAATTGACTATTATCATCTAAGCCATACATAAATTTAAGCTCATCATCCGATCTCTCTTCAATCGGAATATCTGTGCCTTTAAGAATTTTTTTATCATATGTTGTGCTTGGTAAAGCAACATAGAAAGGTACTTTATTATCCTTTGCTGCTAATGCTTTTAGATAAGTTCCTATTTTATTAGCAACATCTCCATTTTTGCTAACCCTGTCAGTTCCAACTATGCATAGGTCTACCTCTCCTTTTTGCATAAGCAATCCACCAGTATTATCTGCAATAATTTTATGATTGATATTTTCATTTAATAACTCAAATGAAGTTAGGGATGATCCTTGATTTCTTGGTCGTGTTTCATCCACCCAGACATTAATATTTAAACCATGATCTCGTGCTTTATAAATAGGGGCAGTTGCTGTACCCCAATCTATGGTTGCTAACCAGCCAGCATTACAATGGGTTAAAATATTTATTTGTTTTTTTTTTATTTTTTTTAAAATTTTTAATCCATGGTTTCCAATATTTTCGCAAATTTTAATATCTTCCTCACATATTTTTTTACATTCGCTTAGAATAGATTCTTTTATTTTGTTTCTATTTATTTTGTTAATTACTCTATCTGCTGCCCAAGCTAAATTAACCGCTGTTGGTCTTGCTTCTTTAATTTTTTTGGATTTGGAAACTATAAAACTATAATCTTCATTTTCTTTAGCTGCTAAATAAAGACTGTAAGCAGCAGTGGCACCTATTAAAGGAGCGCCTCTTACATTCATATTTTTAATAGCATCAAATGCATCCTTAAAATTATAAAGTTCTTTAATTAATATTTGAAAGGGTAATTTGTTTTGATCTATAATTTTTACATTCTTAGAAACATCATCAAACCAGATGGTAGTAAAAGATTTACCGTTAATTTTCATTTCTTATTAAAAATTCTTCCGGCAATATTAGTTAATTGTTTTTTTGTTTTTTTACTCCAAAGTTTTTTATCGGTAATGATTGCTGTATCTAAACAATTGTTCGCAGGGTCTTTAGGGTCAATATATTTTTCATAAATTTCTATAACTTCGGTAATCATTTTTTTTGCTTTGTGTGCATTTTCTAATAAAGTTTTGATTACTTGGTCAACCGAAACTGCATCGTGACCCTCATGCCAGCAATCATAATCGGTAACCATGGCAACTGATGCGTATCGAATTTCTGCTTCTCTTGCTAATTTTGCCTCTGGCATATTTGTCATGCCAATCACATCGCATCCCCAACTTCTGTATAAATTAGATTCAGCTAAAGAGGAAAACTGTGGGCCTTCCATTACTAAATAAGTGCCGCCTATTTGGTGAGAATAATTAAGCTTTTGTAATACTTTTTCACAAGCTTTTATTAATCCATGGCTTACTGGTTTAGCCATTGAAACATGAGCCACTATTTCTTGATCAAAAAAAGTTTTAGTTCTAGCAAAAGTTCTATCGATAAATTGATCTACTAAAACAAACTTACCTGGTTCTAAATTTTCTTTTAAGGATCCTACCGCAGAAATGGAAAGTATATCTGTTACGCCCAGTTGTTTTAAAGCATCAATATTGGCTCTAAAATTAATATTGGTTGGATTAATTTTATGACCTCTTGCATGTCTTGGTAAAAAAAATATCTCTTTATTTTTTATTTTGGCTTTTAAAATATCGTCAGATGTTTTTCCCCAGGGAGTTTTTACTTTTAGCCACTTTTCGTCTTTAATACCCTCAATATTATAAAGACCACTTCCGCCTATTATAGCTAGTTTATTCATGGTTTTTTATTTATTATATTATTAAATAAAAAATGAAATTAGAAAATTCTATTCGGTCCATACCTAACTATCCAAAAAAAGGAATTCTCTTTCGGGACATCACTGCTTTACTTGAAAACAAAAAAGCTTTTAATTTTGCTATAAAAAAAATGAAGAAAATAACAGATAAATTAGAATTTAATAAAATTGCAGCAATTGAATCTAGAGGGTTTGTCTTTGCTTCTGTGCTTAGTTATTTAACTAAAAAACCATTAATATTACTTAGAAAAAAAAATAAATTACCTGGAAAAACTTATTCGCAAAAATTTAAGTTAGAATATGGCTACGATACAATTGAAATACATAAAAGTTCCTTAAAAAAAAACGATAGAGTAATTATTATTGATGATCTAATCGCAACTGGCGGTACTGCTATTGCAGCTGCAAAATTAGTAGAAAAAACTAAATCTAAAGTAGCTGCTTTTATATTTTTAATCGATCTATTTGATCTTCCTGGTAATAAAAAATTATTAAATCTTGGGTATAAAACGTACAGTTTAATTAAATTTCCTGGACATTAAAAAACCTGGGCTCACTATTAAGCAAACCCAGGCCAATATTAATTAATTTTAATTAAAAAATTATTTTAGATATTTTCTATAAGCAATCAGTGCTGCAACTACAATTATTAAAGCCCCAACACCTTGGCTTCCCAAACTATTTACTAACTTGGTAAGATTGGCTGTAACTGTGGTGCCAAAAAAAGCAACGTTAGGTCCAAATAAAATTTCAGCAATTACAGAAAGAGCTAATAATAAAAACCCAAGTTCTATAAATGTATTTAGATAATCCCTAATTTTATTAAGCATCTTGTTCATCTAACCCTCCTAAACCATCTATTTATTACCCCAACTACCAAAAAGATATATCGGGGTAATAAATTTCGATTGGTAATTGATTATTTGTATAGGTTAAGAATAACGATTGCTGCAATCAATCCAGCAACGCCAGCTTTACCTAGTGAGCTTACAAGCGCGATGATGTTTCCTGCTATGTCCCCAACAAACGGAACGCCGCCACCTAAAAGGTTAACAACTATTCCTAGAGCAAGTAAAGATATCACAACACCTGTTAAGGCGTTGAACAAGTTTTTAACGTCTGATATCCACTTCATATTTTCCTCCCTTATTGTTGTTGTCTAAAGATAAAAAAACGAATCTTTAGTAACTTAAATATATCAAATTTAGATGGATAGATCTCTAACTCAAAACCTTCAAAATGGTTGTTAAAAACTAAGGTTTGATAAGCTTACATTCGAAATGGTAGCGGGAGGCAGAGTTGAACTGCCGACCCCAGGCTTATGAGTCCTGTGCTCTAACCAACTGAGCTATCCCGCCACAAATAAGTCTTGGAGAGTTATATTATTTTTAAATTTGGTTGCAATACAACTTGATATTAAAGACTAGCTTTTTTTTCTAATCGTCTTTTATGTAAAATAGGCTCAGTATAACCAGATGGTTGTTGTTTGCCTTCAAATACTAAATCGCAAGCTGCTTTAAATGCAATAGAACTTTCAAAATTTGGTGCCATAGGTTTATAATTTTTGTCAGAACTATTTTGCTGATCGACTACTTTGGCCATTTTTTTCATAATTTCTAAAACTTGTTCTTTTGTACAAACTTCGTGATGTAACCAATTCGCAATATGCTGAGATGAAATTCGAAGCGTTGCTCTATCCTCCATTAAACCAACATTATTAATATCTGGAACTTTTGAACAACCAACACCTTGATCAATCCAACGAACTACATAACCTAAAATTCCCTGGGCATTATTTTCAATTTCTTTTGCAATTTCTTCTTTAGACCAATTAGGACGATCGGCTCTAGGAATAGTTAGTATGTCGTTAATATTTGCTCTTTGTCTAGTTGATAATTCTTTTTGACGATCAAAAACATCTACTTTGTGATAGTGCATCGCATGTAAAGTTGCTGCAGTTGGAGATGGTACCCAAGCACAATTTGCTCCTGCTAATGGGTGAGATACTTTTTGATCCAACATATCTTTCATTTTATCTGGCATTGCCCACATTCCTTTTCCAATTTGAGCTTTTCCTGAAAGACCACACTCGATCCCGATATCTACATTCCAATTTTCATATGCTAGTAACCAATTAGTTTTTTTCATCTCGGCTTTGAAAATCATTGGACCTGCTTCGAACGAAGTATGCATTTCATCACCTGTTCGGTCTAAAAACCCAGTATTAATGAATACAATTCTTTTTTTAGCCTGTCTAATGCACTCTTTTAAATTAACTGTAGTTCTTCTTTCCTCATCCATAATTCCAATTTTAACTACATTAGAGCTTAGTTTTAAAACTTTCTCTACGTTAGAGAATATTTCATCAGCAAATGCTACCTCTTCAGGTCCATGCATTTTAGGTTTTACGATATAAACAGAGTTAGCTCTTGAGTTAAGTTTGTGTTTAAAATCATGAATTGCACAAAGAACGGAGATAAAAGCATCCATAATACCCTCTGGTATTTCAGAGCCATCATCTAATATAATAGCTGGATTAGTCATTAAATGACCAACGTTTCTAACTAATAGTAATGATCTTCCGTGTAATTTGATTGGTTTATCGTTTTTATCTAAAAAGCTTTTATCAGTATTTAATTTTCTAATAATTTTTTTACCATTCTTTTCCATGTCAGCGCTTAGACTGCCATTCATTATTCCAAGCCAGTTTTTGTAGCATCTAATCTTGTCTTTTGCGTCCACTGCGGCAACAGAATCTTCTAAGTCCATAATAGTTGAAATTGCGGACTCTAAAATGATATCGGAAATATTAGCTTGGTCAGTTTTTCCAATTGGATGTTTTGGATCTATTTTAATTTCTATATGAAGATTATTATTTTTTAAAAGAATTGAACTTGGGTTTTTTCTATCACCATTATAACCAATAAATTTATCTTTAGATTTAAGTGTTGTTTTAGTTTTATCTTTTAGGTTGAAATTCAAATCTTTTTTATCCAATGAAAAACCAACTATATCGGCCCAAGAACCATTCTCTAAAGGAAGCACCTGATTTAAGAAATTTCTTCCAAATTCAATAACTTTTAATCCTCTTTTGGGATTATAAGGTCCTTTTTTTTCACAGCCACCTTCCTCACTGATAATATCTGTTCCGTATAATGCGTCATACAAACTACCCCATCTAGCGTTAGCAGCATTTAATGCATATCTCGCATTATCTACTGGAACTACTAGTTGTGGTCCTGCAATTTTTGATATTTCATCATCAACGGATGATGTTTCGATGTTAAATTTTTCTTTTTCTTCTACGATATAGCCAATTTGCTTTAGAAAATTTTTATATTCTTCAATGTTTATTGCCCCTTTGTTTTTTTTGTGCCATTCATCTATTTGTTTTTGAAGATCATCTCTTTTTTTAAGTAACTTTTTGTTTTTAGGAGCTAAAGCATTTGCTGCTTTTATAAATCCTTCCCAAAAATCTTTTTCATTTACTCCGGTACCTGGAATAATTTCAGAATTGACGAAATTATAAAGATCGTTGTTTACTTTTGATTTTCCTATTGATGTAGAGTTTGAACTCATTTTTTAAGCAGCAAAAAATAGCTAGGTAACCCTAAATGTCAAACGCAATCTTTGGAATTAAAGTGTTATTTTCCTTGCTTTCTAAAAGCAATATACTCGTCTAACGTGATTGAACCGTCTTTATTTTTGTCAATTCGACTGAATAATTTTTTAGCTTGGTCTTTATTTTTAAAAGAGTAAGAAAATTCTTCTAAAGAAACTTTTCCGTTACTATCCCAATCATATGAAGCGAACTTAATTTCTACTTCCTTAGCATTAAATTCTTTCTTCTGATTTATAGCTTTTTCTTTCTTAGGAATATTTAGTGGTTTATCAGCTTCGATAGTTTTTTTAATATTAGAAACTTTATTTTCTTTTACAGTTTGTTCAGCTACTTTCGTTGTACTTTTGGTAGAGGTTGTAGAATTATTTTTTAATCCAAATAAAATAAATATAATTAAAAGCACTGCAACTGCAGTATATAAAATAGTCTTATTTTGATTTGATTTTGTTTTTCTTGATTTTGATTTAGTTTTTTTTATTTTTTTTGCCATAATTCGAATTGTATTTAATCAAAATAAATATTTTGTCAAATTAATCTCCCAAAATATGAGTTAAAATTATTCTATTATGTGGTTTTAAGCGGTGTTCGAATAAATAAATTCCCTGCCAAGTCCCCAAAATTAATTTTTTGTTTTTAAAGCTTAAAGTTAAATGAGTATTCGTCAATGCAGTTTTGATATGGGCTGGCATATCATCTCTTCCCTCACTTTTATGAATATAGTTTTCAAGATTCATCGGGGCAATTTTATTAAAAAAATGTATTAAATCTTTTTGAACATCAGGATCTGCATTTTCTTGAACGATCAAAGAGGCGCTAGTATGCTGTATGCTTAAATTAATAATTCCATTTTTAACTGAAGCTTTTTCTAATAACTCTAAAACTTTATCTGTAATATCAATAAGACTTTGACCATTAGTTTTAATATGAATATCTTCAAAATATTGCTTCATAACAAAATCATTATTGCGGTAGCAATTAATAATAGCGACATAACAATTTCAATTAAATATTTAACTTTTTTATTAGAGATAAATATTCGAATAGCAGATCCAAATATCGCCCATACAGAAATACACGGTAAGCAAACTATCGGTGCAATTAAGGTAACAAATAATACAGCTATATAAAAATTTTCATTTGAAGGGAAAAAAACAGATACGGCGGTAAGTGCTACAATCCAGGCTTTAGGATTTAAAAATTGAAATAAACTTGCCTCGTAAAACTTTAACGGTCTAGCTTTTGGATCTTTTATTTCTGTAATTTTAATTGAACCAAACATTCTATAAGAAAGATAAAATAAATATAAACACCCGATATACTTAAGAGTGTTTTGAATTATTGGGTATTGTTGAAATATCTTCCCAAGTCCGAATGACACTAATGAAATTTGAAAAAAATGTCCTAATGGAATTCCGAGTAAATGAGGTATGGTTCTCTTAAAACCAAATTTAATACCTGAAATCGTAAGCATAACATTATTTGGACCGGGGGTTACAAACATAGTAAAATAAAAAACAATTAGACCAAATATCAGTTCGGAAGAAATCATAGTAGAGATTATAATTATACTGAATTATTTAATGTAAACCAAAGTAATTACAAACAAAACTACAGCTGCAATACCAACGACATAAAAAAAATTAAATATTTTATCTTTTTTGTTCTCTACCTTTTGATGATTTTGAAGATTAAAAACATCTATATGTTTTTTTTCTGACTTCAATTCTTTAGCAAAATTAAGTTTTGAGTTTTGATTCATTACTAAAATATTTCTATTTATAATAAATTTGCTATATATCACTATAATTAATTAAAAAATATAACGCAAAATGGGATACCCAAAAAAACATAGAGGAAGAAGAAAAGTAGGCTCTAAAAAAAGAAGAAATAGAAAAAAAAATAAAAAGAAATAATTATTTTTCTGTTTTTTCAATCCAGCCACCTCCGAATACTCGGAAGCCTTGGTTATCATGCTTGTAAAATACACAGGCTTGGCCAGGGGATACTCCCTTTTCAGGATTGTCTAAGCTAATAGTTTTGCCATTTTCAAATACATTACAGGGTAAAAAATCTCCTGTAGATCTAACTTTAACAAAAAAATTACCTTTTAGATCTAAAGGATCACATAAATAATTTATTTCTCGGAGAATAATTTTATTAATATTCAAACTTTCATTAGGACCTACAACCACTTCGTTAGTTTTAGGATTTATTTCAATAACAAATAAAGGATAAGGGCTTGAAATCCTAATTCCTTTTCTTTGACCTATAGTAAAATTAGCAATACCTTCGTGTTCACCTAGAACCTTTCCATCTACATCAATAATTTTTCCTTTTTTAAAAGATTCTGGATTTAATTTTTCTATGACTTTTTTATAATCTCCGTCTGGGACAAAACAAATATCCTGGCTATCAGGTTTGTCAGCTACTTTTAAGTTAAGTTTTTTTGCAATATTTCTAGTTTCATTTTTGTTCATATCACCTAGGGGGAATCTTAAATAGTCTAATTGCTCTTGAGTCGTATTGAATAAAAAATAACTCTGATCTCTATTACTATCTTTGGGAACATACATTTTTGCACCTAAATGATTAATTCTTTTAATGTAATGACCTGTTGCAAGAGCATCTGCATTTATTAATTTTGATGATTTAAAAAGATCT
>JAYQRG010000008.1:0-28244 GCA_038146245.1 Candidatus Pelagibacteraceae bacterium
GTTTCTCAATAGCTGAAAACGTTTTGGGATCTGTTTGGGCGTATGTTAGTTTAATTTTTGCTCCGTTTGTTCTTGGTATTGCACCATGGTATGCATTATTTTCTTATGGAGATTATGTTCCTCTTCTTGTTACATATGGAGGAATTATTCCTGGAGTAGTAATGTTTTTTATTGCAGAAAAGTTTGAAAGATAAATCAAAGTGAAAGTTAAATTATATAGCTTTCTTGCATCAATTATATTTATACCTGTGGCATTACTAGGGCAGTTTTTTGGAAGGTATGTAGGAATATTTTTAGCTTGGTTTAATTCAATGTTTACTTTTTTTTCTATGCCTCAGTTTTTTAATAGTATTACAATAGGTTTTGTTAGTGGAGCTTTCGCAGGATGGATTTCAGCAAAAGCTGTAATGAAAATGAATAAAAATTTTGATTTTAGATTTGCAATTGCATTACCAGTCATACTTATAGCATTTGCTTTTATTGGAGACATATATGGATACTTTAATAAATATGGAAATTTTAATTTATTATTATTAAATATTATACGAGAAGCTTCGACAATAACCTTATATATAATGACTTTAAAAGATGAGGCAAAAATAGTAAGCTAAATATTTTATAATTTTTGCTTTCATTTTTTGGTTTTTATCTAATTATTTATTTAAACTTTACAAGTGAGTTAGCTAATTCTTCATTTTTAAATGCCTCTTTTTTTCATAGATTTAATTAATGTTGTAGATGTATCTAAAAGTTAGAAGGATATCGTATTTTTTTTTTTTTAATAATCCACATTGTGCCAAACATAATTAAAATACTTACAGAAACAATTAACCAAACTAATTCAGGTGAGTGTTCAAAATGATTTGCAAAGTACAATCCTATCATAACAATTATTCCTCCAATAATCGCAACTTCTTCGTAAATTACTCCTTTAAAAGTTAATGGCTCTCTGTTGATTACTATATCTCGTAACATTCCTCCACCCGCAACAGTTAAAGCTGCACAAATTGGAACCCACACTAAAGGCATATTAGCATTAATTGCAATGATGGGTCCCAAAACTGCTAATACTGAAAAACCAATCAACTCAGAGTAGGTTTTTAAGATTTTGTAAGTTTTTGATTTGATAAAATTAGGATTGTAATGAATTAAAAGAGAGACACTTACAACCAGTAAAATCACTCCGACCATATAAGATAAATTTGCAACGAAGAAAAATGGTTGTCGTTCTAGACCTATAATAATATCTCTAATTGTTCCCCCTCCAAAAGTTGGTAGAGTGCAGAGAATAAATCTTCCATATAAATCATATCCACGGTTAATCGCAACTAACAAGCCACTTAAGCCAAACGTCAATGAACCTAACAATACAATTATTTGAAATATTGGATTAGAAACAAATTGATTTACATAATATAGCGTTGCTATTGAAAATATATTTTTTCTCTTGTCCTCTTTAAATAATTGATTAACTACTTCATATGTCCAGTTTTGATCTATTTGATCTTTTTTTGCTGTGTATTTAGAAATTTGATCTATTTGTTGTTCGTATTGTTTTAAATTCAATATCCCAAAGTTTTCTTGTTTAGTTGGAATTAGTTTTAAAATTTCATCTAACATTTGTTGTTGAAATCGGTAATCTAAAGATTGATTTTTTCTCAATACAGTTTCAACTGCTAAATTAGGTGCCAATCTTGTGTCTTCCCAGCCAAATCTTACGGCACGGACAAATTTTACTAAATCATTTTTAAATTTTTCATCTTTTAATCGTTCCGTTTTAACGTAAATTCCATCTTCAATATTTGCAATATTAAATTGTTCAGGACTTAAAATCATTAAATCTTGTTCAGCAACTCCTGAATTTAAAATAGAAATTGATTCATTATAGCTCATCGAAGTTGCACAATCGACGTTGCCATTAATTAAATCTTCACCATTGGGTTTTTGTTTTACAAACTCTACTTGATTGATCGGTATACCCAATTGATTAAGTATGCTCTTAACGAGATTGTCATCACCAATGCCCCAATAACCTATTTTTTTTCCAGCCAAATCAGATAATCGAATAACACCTTTGCTTATTCGACAAAGAACTTGAAGACCACTTTTGTTAAAAATTTGAGCAATATTGGTTACTTGATCAGCATCATTACCACCTACAAATATATTGTTAAGACTAGAAATTGCAATATCCACCTCACCAGATCTTAATATTGAAATGGGGTCACGTTCATCTGATTTAGGAATTAATTCAACAACTAAATTTTCTTTATCAAAATACCTTCTAGACTGAGCCACATAAAATCCTGCAAATTGGCTTTGATCGTACCATTGTAATTGGACTTTTAGTGATGAATTTTTAGCATTAACACTGTTAATATTTAGGCTTAGAAATAGAAAATAAAATAAAGTTATAATTTTTTTCATAATATAATTTACAGAGATTTAGTTGCAGTCGGGATATCAGTTTCCAAAAAATTAATCATATTACACTTAAAAATAAATCAAAAATGAATGCAATTTTAGCTCTTGTGATGAATAACCACGCTCCCCAACCAAGCATTAAAACTAAAATTATAGTTAAAATTAATAACTCAAAATTAATATTCTTCATTTATTAAGGAAAGTTATCATAAGATATCTAACTTGAGGAGTTTTAGTTTTGTGATTAAAGTATTAGATATCTAAGGAGATAAATATGAAAACTTTTAAGACCACTCTATTGATCATTTCGATGTTCTTTATTACAAGTTGTGTAACAAATTCTATGAAACCAGAAGATTTTAAAAATACAAAACCCGCTATGGTAATTGAACAGTACTTTAAAGGACCTGTAAAGGCTTGGGGGATGTTACAAGACAGACAAGGTAATGTTACCCGACAATTTAAAGCAGATATGCTTGGTACCTTGGAAGGTAATGTGCTTACTTTAAAAGAAGATTTTTACTGGACGGATGGTGAAAAACAACAAAGAACCTGGAAGATAAAAAAAATTGATGAGCATACTTATGAGGGAACCGCTCCTGATGTAATAGGTGTTGCTAAAGGTCTTCAATATGGATCAGCCTTTAAATTTGAATACAGTTTGAATGTTCCGTTTAAAGGTATGAATATTAAAATTGCTTTTGATGATTGGATTTTCAAACAAGATGAAGAATTTGCAATTAACAGAGCAGTGTTAAGCAAGTTTGGATTTAAAGTTGGTGAATTAACTGTTTTCTTTAAGAAAAATTAATAGTTAATTTTTTTCAACGTCTTTTCCACTATCCAAATATAAAGACCATGAGGTAACAGTTTTAGAAATTTCATTATAAAAGTAAAAACTTTTGGAAAATGGATTTCAAAAGATTTCTTATCTATTAAACCTTTGTAAATTTCATCTGCTGCAAATTCAGGAGATCTTATCATTGGCATTGGAAATTCGTTTTTATCAGTCATAGGTGTTTTTATAAAACCTGGACATATTAAAGATACTCGAACATTATTTTTGCTCATTTCAAAATAAAAACTTTGAACAAAACTTGATAACGCAGCTTTAGATGCACAGTAAGCTCCCGCGTTTGGCAATCCTCTATATCCTGCAACAGAAGATACAATGGATAAATGTCCATTTTTCTTACTAGCAAAATATTCATGGACTGCATTGATACAATTTATAGTACCGAAATAATTAACTTCCATAATCTGTCTGATTTTTTCTAAGTTAAATTTTTTTTCTGAATTTGGATCATGTATTCCTGTTCCAAATACGCAAATTTCTATATCTGAAAATTTTTCTTTAATTTTACTAAAAACTTGTTTGCATTGATCAGTATTAGTTACATCTAATGGGAAAGGATAAATATTTTGATACTCTTTTTGAAGTTCATTTAACAAATCACTTCTTCTTGCAGATGCCGCAACAATCCAACCATTTCTTACAAACTTAATGGCTAAAGCTTTACCAATTCCGCTACTAGCACCAGTGATCCAAATTACTCTTTTATGATCCATAATATTTTATAACAGAAGGTATCTTGGAGTCTAACACCTAATTCATAAATAAAAAAATCTTAAATTGATTTATATGAAAAAGACCCTAAAATATTTATATTCAATTACTTTTTATGAATAAATCAAATCTTGCAATAATAATTGGTGGAACGGGTGCTATAGGAAAAGCAATTTCAAATGAAGTTAGAAATTTAGGTTTTGAAAATATAATTATTTTTGGAACTAAAACTAATCCTAGAATAGATTTTAATGATGAAAATACAATTCAAAATGCAGCAAACTATATTAAGGAAAAAAACAGACCTATTTCTATTTTATTTGATGCAACGGGTATTTTACATGACTCAAAAAATAATCAGATGCCTGAAAAAACTTTAAAAAGTCTGGATTTAGATTTTTTAAAAAAAAATTTTTTAATTAATGCTATTGGACCAGCATTATTAATTAAACATTTTGTTCCCCTAATGGATCAACAAAATAAATCTGTTTTTGCAACGCTATCTGCTAAAGTTGGATCCATTACAGATAATAACTATGGCGGATGGTATTCTTATAGAGCAGCAAAAGCAGCGCTAAATCAAATTATAAAAACTGCATCCATTGAAATGAAAATGAAAAACAAACAAGCTATATTTTTAGCATTGCATCCAGGAACTGTTAAATCTAACTTGTCGGCACCATTTCAAAAAATTGATCTTAAAATTCAAGAGCCGGAAGAATCTGCAAAAAATTTAATAAAAATTATTAGTGATGTTACTTCAAAAGATACGGGTAAGTTTTTTAACTGGGATGGAAGCGAACTGCCTTGGTAATTATCTAACTAGGTTATCGTCTAGCCACTTTCCCTTAAGTTTTCTGCCATCTGGATAGGTATAAACGCCTTCCCCATCCATTTTACCTTCCTTATAGCTTCCTGTGTAATTAGAGCCACTAGAAGAGGTAAAGGAGCCTTGGCCATGTATTTTGTTGTCTTTGAACTCCCCTACGTATCTAGAGCCATCTACGTACGTTAAAGTGCCCTTTCCGTCCCTCATTCCATCTTTCCAATCCCCTATGTATTTTTCTCCATCTACATAATTTAAAGTGCCTTTGCCGTGTGGCATGCCCTCTTTTACCTCGCCTGTATAAGTTCCTTGATTAGGCAAATTAATAGTTTCTGCAATTAAGGATGTAGTGGTTAAAATAATAATCGTGATGATTAAAAACAATTTTTTAAACATGATCAAATAATAGGTTTTAAATTAAATTTATTTTTTAAATTTAGAACTTAATTTAATTTTCAGATTGTCCCAGAGTTTCGCCATTCCAAGTGGCTCATAGATCATAAAAATAATCATTAAGGCACCAAACACTACTTGCTCAATAGACGAAATAATAGTTGCATCAATCATACCATGAAATACGTTATTACCGATCGCATTCAGCACCACCGGGAATAATAATATAAATGCACCACCGATAAAGGCACCATTGATAGTTCCTAAACCTCCTAGGATCACCATAAACATAACTTTGAAAGATAATTTAATATCAAAAGCTACTGGCTCTAAAGATTTTAAATAGGTAAATGCAAAAAGAGCTCCTGCGACACCACAGTAAAAGGCACTAATTGCAAAAGCTTCTAGTTTTGTTTTTAATAAAGAAACCCCCATGGATTCTGCTGCAATATCCATGTCTCGAACTGCCATCCAGTTTCTTCCGGAGCTACCACGAACCATGTTCATTGCTAGTAAAGTGAGAATAGTCGTTATTACTAAAACAACTAAATACATATTTAACGGTGAAGTAAGTTGTTTACCCATAATTACGATATTTTGAGCAGTAATAATTCCTGAAGAGTCGTAGTTTTTAAACCAACCGAATTTATCAATCATCCAAACGATAAAAAATTGCGAAGCAAGAGTTGCAACCATTAGATAAATCCCTCTAACTCTTAAGCTAGGTAATCCGAACAAGATACCGAATGCAGCTGCAATTAATCCAGATATGATTAAAGCTCCAGCAAATGGTATTCCTGGAACTCTTAAAATTAAATTATAACAAGCAAATGCTCCTGCAGCCATAAATCCAGCTGCTCCTAAGGATAATTGTCCTGCATAACCCATGACGATTTGTTGTCCAACCGAAGCTAAGGACAAACATAACCATGGAATTAAAATAGAACTATACCAATAACCTGTAGTTACAAAAGTAGGGATGATGATTAAACCCAAAGTCATTAGGATTACAAAACCGATAATGTCTTTTTTGGTATATGTCATAAAAACAGGTTTCATAATTAAACTCTCCTAATAATCTTCTCTCCAAATAAACCTTCCGGTCTATATAGTAAGAAGAAAATTGCTATCACGTATGGTGCCCATCCTTCAATCGCTCCACCAAAAAACGGTCCAATATAAACTTCTAAAATTTTCTCTACTGCACCAATAATCAAACCTCCAATAATCGCACCTGGAATAGATGAGAAACCACCAATAATTAAAACTGGTAACGCTTTAAGGGCAAGATCTACTAATGCAAACTGAACCCCAGCTCTAGCACCCCACATCATACCTGCAACTAATGCAACAGCACCTGCTGCAGACCAAACAAGAAGCATAATATGTTTAATGGGAACACCGATGGAGCTTGCAGCACCAGGATCGTCCGCTACTGCTCGAAGCCCTAAACCCATTTTTGTGTATTTAAATAATAAAGTTAAACCAACTATCATTAATGCAGCAACGATACCTGCGGTAATATCTAAAGCACTGATAAATAATTTTAAATTATCTGCAATCCATGGAACTGGTGAATCTTTAATACCTAAGTCTAATCTTCTAACTTCCACCCCCCATACCGCCTGCGCTATACCTTCAAGGATATAACCTAGACCAATCGTTGCCATTAAAAGAGTGTCTTCGCTTTGATTGGTTAGAGGACGTAATACTAATCTTTCTGTTCCAAGACCTACAAACACCATAACCAAAATGGTTAATAAAAATGCAGCTACTGATGGAACCCCATATTCCATAATTCCAACAAAGAATAAAACTGCAAAGAAAACCATGGCACCTTGCGCAAAGTTAAATGTGGAAGAGGCTTTGTAAATAAGCACAAATCCCAGAGCAACTAGCGAGTACATAGTCCCAGCTAATAATCCTCCTACCAACACCTCCATGAAAAACAATAAAGCATCAATCATGAGAAACTCCTAAGTAAGCATCAATCACTTTTTGGTTAGAACGAACTTGGTCTGGTGTTCCATCTCCAATGCTTTTACCATAATCCAAGACTACTACACGATCTGAAATATCCATTACCACTCCCATATCATGCTCAATTAAAACAATCGTAGTTCCAAGTTCATCATTTGTTTTTAAAATAAATCTGCACATTTCTCTTTTTTCTTCAATATTCATCCCCGCCATAGGTTCATCTAATAATAAAATATCCGCTTCCGTTGCTAGAGCTCTACCAAGTTCCACTTTTTTTTGAAGACCGTAAGGTAATTTTCCAACTGGAGTATTTTTTATATCTTGAATTTCTAGAAACTCGATAATCTCTTCACATTTTTCTAAATTTGCTCTTTCTTCTTTGATTACTTTTGGTAATTGGAGTGCAACTTCAAAAAAGTTACTTTTCGTATGAAGTTTTCTTCCTACCATGATATTATCAACCACGGACATTCTTTTAAATAACGCAAGGTTTTGAAATGTTCTAGAAATTCCCATTTGCGCAACTATATTCGGGGTAATTTTTTCTAATACCTGACCTTTAAAAAGAATTTTACCTTCTTGTGGTTGGTAAATACCATTGATGCAGTTTAACATAGAACTTTTACCAGCACCGTTGGGACCAATGATTGCTCTAATTTCGTGTTGTAAAATATTAAATGAAATGTTGGTGATTGCTTTTACACCACCAAAATTCAAAGAAATATTTTGAACTTCTAAAACGGGTTTTCCTATTTTAAATTTTCTAGCCATTTACTTTCTAGCACCCTCATTTAGTGAATCTCTGAAGTTTTTACGCTTACCATCGGAGATACCTAAGTATAATTCTTTTACTTTGTCATTATTCAATAAATTTTTTGAAGAATCTTCTAACATCACATGTCCTGTTTCAATAATGTATCCGTAATCTGAATTTTTAAGTGCAATATTTGAGTTTTGTTCTGCTAATAAAATACTGACACCTTCTTTTTGATTTAATTCTTTTACAATATTAAATATTTCTTCCACTAACTGTGGAGCAAGACCCATGGATGGTTCGTCCAGTAATAACATTTTTGGTTTCGCCATCATTGCTCTTGCAACTGCAATCATTTGTTGTTCTCCACCAGATGTAAAACCTGCTTGACTTTTTCTTCTGTCTTTTAATCTTTTAAAATACGTATAAATTTTATCTATCTCAGCACTTAAATCACCTTTTGAAAGTTTTCTAGAATAGGCACCTGTTGTAATATTTTCCTCTACGGTTAAGTGACCAAAACATCTTCTACCTTCTAGTACTTGTACTAAGCCGCGCCCTACCATTTGCGCAGGATTTTCATTAGTAACGGAAGCACCATCATATTGAATGGTGCCTTTTGTGACTTTTCCTCGTTCAGAGGCAAGCATCGTTGAAATTGATTTTAATGTAGTGCTTTTGCCTGCACCATTTGCACCAAGTAAAGCAACAACTTTTCCTCTCGGAACTGATAACGAAACATCATGCAAGGCTAAAATAACCTCGTCATAAGCAACTTCAATTTTATTAACTTCTAAAATATTTTTAGAATTGTTACTCATCTGAACTTAAAAACTCCCCCTTTAAACTTTTATTCAAAATTAGAAGATGGGTAAATTTTCATCTACCCATCCTCTATAATTTTTTTAGCTAAATATTATTAGCTGCACTTTTTAGGTGTGATCTTGTTTTCTTTGGCAAATTTTGCCGCTGATTCTTCAACAAGACCTCTAATAAATTTAGGATCGTTTGGAGCAGTCCAGTCTTTTACTTTGGTAAAAGATTTACCGTTCCATTGCATTAATGCAAATTTACCTGCACCTTCGTGGTTAGCACAAGAAATAGCAAAAGGAGCAACCATTCCTTTAATACCAATTTCAGCTAAACGAGCATCAGTCATATTTAAAGATTCATAACCATCTCTAAATTCAGGACCATTGACCGCTTTACCTACTTTATTGTACTTCTTCTGCGCATTTCTCATTGCTTCAACCCACATAACTGCAGCACCAAGTCCTCTGTTGTAATAAACAGTACCAACTCGGTTTGGATCCGCCATGTTACCTTTTCCAGCACCATAAACTTTATCTCTAATATTTTTTACTAGAGGAAAGTCTTTGCCTGGAAGTGCATTAGCAACAACGTAAGTTCCTTTAGCTGAATCGCCTGCAGGAACCATGTCCTCCTCAGCGCCACCGAAAGTAACGTACATCATTTTTTCTCTTGGGAAATTAATTCTAGCAGCATTGGTCATCGCTGTAGAATTCATACCAGAGCCTGCGCCCCAGAAAGTAACCCAATGTGGTTTTTCTTTTCTAATTTGTAACCATTGAGATTGTTGCTCTAAACCTGGAGGTGGAATTGAAATTTCAATTAATTTCATTCCCCAGTCTTTAGTTATTTTTCTCATTGCTGGAAGTGGTTCACGACCGTAAGCAGAGTCAATGTGAAGGTGAACTATTTTTTTACCTTTCATCTTATCGATACCGCCTTCGATTTCAGCCATCCATCTTAATTTCACAGCAATTTGTGACCAGTAATGACTTGCTGCGTTAAACACCCAAGGCCAAACTCTTCCATCTGCACCGTCTGTTCTTCCATAACCGTATTGAGCTAAAACAACATTGTCTTTTGCCATACGATTGATGACAGCGTATGCACCTGGTGTACCAAGTGTATCAAACACTACAATTTTTTTACCGTCTTTAGTTAAAAGTCGCTGATAACATTCCACTGTTTTCACAGCGTTGTATTCAGTTTCGCATTCTTGCCAAGTAAGCATAACTCCGTTAACGCCACCTGTCATGTTTACGTAATTCATGTAGTCAATTTGCGCACCATAGTATCCAGTACCCATTGCTGAATAAGGACCTACACGGCTACTTGCTACAGGAAAGTATTGTGTCTCCGCTCCAAATGATTTTTGAGGAAGACCCATAGTAGAACAAAGAAGTCCTACCGCAAAAGATGCAGAAAGAATTCTTTTTAGATATGTTTTGAACATATTTTCCCCCTATAAATTAATTAATCAATTTATATTTTTTTAATTATATCAAATCAATTAAATTTATTTTTTATAATCAGATTATTTTTTAACTATATTACACAACCTAAAAGTGTATAAGATTTTACAAAAATACTAATATTGAGATTTAATATTTATTTAACTTTACTTAACTGAAACGTGTTGTTCTGCGGGAGTGCTTTCAAATCGATTTGAGATTTTTTTAACATCTACTGAGGAGACTTTATATTCTGCACACATCGTTTCTTCATCTTTTCCATGCCCTGTTACCATGTTGACCATGTGTTCAGGAAAATGGAAAGTGGTAAACACAATTCCTTCTTTAACTTTATCTGTTACTTCTACTTTTAAATCTACTTTGCCTCTTCCAGAATATAATCTTCCAATATCACCTGTGATTAGATCTCTTTTTTTGGCATCTTTAGGATGAACCAAAAGAATATCTTCGCTAACCAAATCTAGATTATTAGTTCTTCTGGTCATAGTTCCACAATTATAATGTTGTAGCACTCGACTAGTAGTTAGAATTAACGGATATTCGTCTTTGTTTTTTTCTATTTCTGAAGATTCTTTCCAATCAAAGTTTTTAAGTCTTCCTTTTCCAATTTTAAAAGTTTCTGTATGTAAAATTTTTGTATCAGTTCCATCTTCTTTTACAGGCCATTGTAAACCAAGCTTTCCTAATCTTTCTCTTGTAATACCTTTAAAGAAAGGAACGATATCTGCAATTTCTTTTAAAACTTGATCGGCATCATAATCTGGCTGATCAAATCCTAATCTTTGCATCATTTCAGCTACAATCACTCCATCTGGTTTTGTACCAGGTAGCGGAGGAACAGCAGCGTTTACTCTTTGAACACGTCTTTCAGTGTTTGTGAAAGTTCCATCTTTTTCTAAGAATGTAGTTCCAGGTAATACCACGGTTGCTAATTTTGCAGTCTCGCTCATAAATATTTCTTGAACTACTAAAAATTCTAAAGATTCCATCGCTTCAATAACATGGGAACTATTTGGATCCGTTTGAACAATATCTTCACCAATAATCCATACTGCTTTTAATTCTTTATTTATTGCAGCTTCAAACATTTGAGGAATTTTTAATCCAGGTTTGGTTGGATGAGTAATTCCGTATTTTTCACTGTAATATTTTTGATTTTTTTCATCAGCAACTTCAAAGTATCCAGCTCCTTGATGTGGTTGACAACCCATATCCGCTGCTCCTTGAACATTGTTTTGTCCTCTTAAAGGATTTACTCCAACACCTTTTCTACCAATGTTTCCAGTGATCATAGCTAAATCCGCAATCAACATGACTGTTTTAGATCCTTGTTCGTGTTCTGTTACTCCTAAGCCATGAAATTCCATAGAATTTTTAGCAGTTGCATAAGCAATTGCAGCGTCTCGTACTAAATTTTTATCCACTCCAGCTACTTTTGCTAATTGATCTACGTCTTGTCTTTCAATTTCTTTTAAGAAATTTTCAAACCCTTCAGTACGATCTCTGATAAAATCTTTGTTATATAATTTTTCTTTTACAATAAAGTGCAGCATCATATTTAAAACTGCAACGTTTGTACCTGGTCTTAATTTAATGTGGTAATCAGCTAGTTTTGCAAGCTCTGTAGTAACAGGATCTAGAACAATTAATTTTTTACCCTTCATCACTTGTTGTTTAATTTTCGCACCTGTAACTGGATGCGCATTTGTTGGATTTGCACCAATCACTAAAAACAAGTCTGCGTGATAAATATCATCTGTGGAATTTGTAGCAGCACCTGTTCCAAAAGTTTGTTGCATACCCCAAGCAGTTGGAGAGTGGCAAATACGAGCACAACAATCTACGCTGTTTGTTCCAACCACTGCTCTAATCATTTTTTGGAATAAATAGTTTTCTTCGTTCGTACATCTTGCAGAAGAAATACCTGCAACCGCATCGGGTCCGTGCTTTTTAATAATTCTATTTAATTCAGATTTAATAAAATCATACGCTTCATCCCAAGAAGCTTTTTCAAATTTACCATTTCGTTTAATAAGTGGAGTTCTTAATCTATCTGGATGCTCATAAAAGCCGAATGCATATCTACCTTTAACACACGTGTGACCGGCATTCACTTCTGTATGTTTTGGAGTATCAATGGCTACTACTTTATTATTCTTAATAGAAGCTTCAAGGTTACATCCAACACCACAGTAAGAGCAAGTGGTTCTAACTTTTTTATCTACTGCAGCAGATTTGGATTGAAAGATATCTGATATAGCATCCGTTGGACAAGTATGTGCACAAGCTCCACAAGATACACAAGAAGAGTCTCCAAATAACATATCGTTATCTGTAGTAATTCTTGACTCAAATCCTCTCCCAGACATAGTTAAAACGAAAGAACCTTGGATTTCATCACAAGCTCTTACGCATCTTCCACAATTAATACAGTGGTCCAAATTCATTCTCATGTAAGCATGAGACGTATCTTTTGGAATTCCTTTATGTTGCTTTGGTTTGTTGTAACGATGTTCAGAAATTCCTAAACTATTTGCAACTTTTTGTAATTCACAATTATTGTTTACTTCACAAGTGGAACATTCAAGTGGATGATCGGTAATTACAAGTTCAACAATATTTTTTCTTAAATTTTGTAATGTATCATTATTTGTAAAGATATGCTGATTTTCTGCAACCGGAGTATGACAAGATGCAACTACTCTGGTTGGACCATCTTTTACTAAAGCAACTTCTACAGAGCAAATTCTACATGCTCCATAAGGCGCTAGATTTGGATCATCACAAAGAGTTGGAACTTTATCGTCTCCTAAATAACTTTTAACAAATTTTAAAATAGAAGTGTGATGAGCACCTATCTCGTAAGGTTTTCCATCAATATACGCAATTTTTCTTTTTTCAGCGCTCATTAATTGTGACTCATGATATCATTTTTCATTTCATCCTTAAAGTACTTCAAAATATTCATAATTGGAGTAGGAATAGCGCCGCATAAAGCACATAGGCAACCTTTTTGCATAGTTACTAGTAGTTCGTTTAATAATTGTAGGTTAATTTTGGCTGTTTTTTTGGTCACCTGGTCAAACATTTCTTTTCCTCTGTAAGAGCCAAGTCTTCCAGGAAAACATTTACCACATGATTCTTCCGCTGAAAATTCGAATAGATGATGAATGTATTCAACCATAGAAAAGTTTTTTGGAATACTAACTACGCTGGCATGGCCTAACATAAATCCTTTATTACTAAATTCTTGAAAGTCTAGGTTAAGATTATCAATTTCACTTAATGGTACCACTCCGCCTAAAGGTCCTCCGATTTGGAAGGCTTTAACAGGTTCTTTATAACCTCCGCCAAATTCGTTAAATATTTTTTTCATGGGTGTGCCCATGTCTATTTCGTAAACTCCAGGTTTATTAAAAAAACTATCAAGACAAACTAATTTAGTACCTGCAGATTTTTTATTTCCGATAGCTGCAAATTTATCTGCGCCATTAATAAGAATTCCAGTTGCAGCAGCAAGTGTTTCAACGTTATTCACTACGGTTGGTTTTTTATACAAACCTTCTGTAACAGGAAATGGTGGTCTAACATCTACTTCGGCTCTTCTACCTTCAATAGATGCTATCAAGGCAGTTTCTTCACCGCAGATGTAAGCCCCTTGTCCTATGCAAATATTCAAATCAAAAGAAAATTTAGTTCCTAAAATATTTTCTCCTAATAATTTTGCTTTTTTTAATTCGTTAATACATCCATTTATTGCCTCTATAGATTTTGGATATTCACCTCTAATATATAAAACTCCCTCATCGCTTCCGATTACATAACCGCAAACCATCATTCCAAATAAAACTTTAAGAGGTTGATCCTCTAATAGATATCTGTCAGAAAAGGCTCCTGAGTCTCCTTCATCTGCATTACAAATTACATATTTTTTTGTAGAATTTGTTTTGCTACAAAAATCCCATTTCATACCGGTGGGGAAACCTGCCCCTCCTCTTCCTGTTAAGTTAGAGTCTAATAAGGATTTAATAATAGATTGTTTATCTGTTTTTAGAATTTTCGATAATTGATCTTTTACTTGGGCAATGGAAGATAATTTGTCATCCATTAAAAAACTTGTAGACGCATAGCTCTTGGAAAAAAATTTTTCCTGATTGATTTTTTTACCTTTTATAATGTCATCAATTTTTTCAATATCTTTTCCCGCATAGTTTTCGCCATCGTAATGAAAAGCATGATTTTCATAGCAGTGACCAAGACAAAACATTTTACCCACCTTGTCATTGCCAAGTTTCTCTTTTAATTTTTTTTCTAATTTTTCTTGAGTGCCAGCGCACATGCAAGCACTACCATTGCAAACGAATGCTTTTTTTGCTCTATGAGCGGGTCTTAAAAATTCATAAAAACTTTCTGCTCCATGAATCGTAGAAACTCCCAAATTGTACTCTTTTGCAATTTCATGAACATCCTTTGGTGAATTGCTAAGAACATTTTCTGAAATTTTTTTAAATAGGTTATTTTTTAATCCTATTCGACCGGATAAGTTACTTATATTTTTAGACACTCTCTCCCCAAAGTATATAAACTATATAATTATTTTTTGCGTATTAGTATAGACGTTAAAACTGTCTTTTTTTACAAACCCAACTAAAGTTAAATTAAATTTATTCGCTAAATCTATAGCTAAAGTGGTCGGAGCCCCCACTCCAATCATTATTCCAATATCTGTCATTATTACTTTTTGTACTAGTTCAAAGTTAAGTCTTCCCGAACATGTAATAAATTGATCATCTGGTTTCAAACTTTTATTCTTTAAAACAGCTCCTATTAATTTATCTAAAGCATTGTGTCTCCCAACATCTTCTCTTAGATCAACTAATTTTCCATCACCACCAAATAATCCACTTGCATGAATTCCTCCCGTTTTAGAAAATTCAGTTTGATTGCTTCTCAAAATTTCTGGAGCTTTCGTAATGGTCTCTTTTTTTATTTTAGGTCGATCTTTGGAGGCCTTTAATTTTTTAATTACATCTAGCGAATCCAGAGAAGATTTTCCACAAACCCCACAGGAAGAATTAGTTAAAAAATCTCTTTTGATTTTAGAAATATTAATATTTTTCGAGTTATTTAATGTAACTAATATCTTGTTTTGGATATTATACTTTCCTACCTTCTCACCAGAACTTTCAATAGCATCAATATCTTTGATGTTTTCGATAATTTGCTCATTAAATAAAAAACCTCGAACCAAATCTTCATCATGACCAGGAGTTCTCATAGTGATAGATAAAGATTGGGTTATCCAACCATTTGAGGCTTTGTATTTGATAGAAATTTCAAGCGGTTCTTCAATGGATATAAGATCATCAATGCTTTCTGTTTGATTAGACTTAAATTTTAAAACTTTATATTTAGAATTCATTAATGTTTAAGAGCCTTTAAAACAGTATGAATAGGTAATAACAAGCATTCTTTTCTAGTTAAATTTTCAGGATTTAAAATATCTGCAAATTCTTTCCATATAGTATCAATTTTTAAACTACTATTTTGAAACATCTTTTCTGCTATAGATGCAAAACTTGACACTTGATCAAGATTTTTATTTTTTATTATTCTAGAAAGTAAACTAACTGAAGCTTGGCAATAAGCACAAGATTTGCACTGATAGGCCATATCTTTAATAATGTTATTTGCCACGACTAAATTAATTTGCATTTCATCTCCGCAAATTCGGTTCTTATTTTTTGCGGAATGGGTGAAATGTTCAAGAACTCTTTTGTTTTCTGTATTAGAAGCAATTTCTAAAATTTTTAAATCCATAGTATATTTAATTAGTCATGGATTATAACAGCATTTTAGGAGCAGTTCTAGCAGGAGGAAAATCTAAAAGATTTGGTAAAGATAAAACTCAAGTTAGTTTAAATGGTAAAAGGTTAATTGATTACATTCTAAATGAAATCAAAGATCAGTTTAAAGAGATAGTGGTCGTATCAAATAACAATATTAAATTATTAAACTTAAAACACATCACTAAAATAGAAGATTATAAAAAAGATTTAGGACCTCTGGGAGGAGTCTTAAGTGCAATGAAATGGGTAAAAGAAAATAAAAAGAACTACGAATGGATTTGTACTTTCCCAGCTGATACTCCATTTTTTAAAAAAGAGCATCTTCAAGCTTTCATGGAAAATATAAATTTTAAAGAAAGCCAATTATTCTTTATTAGCTCTAACAACACTAGACACAATATTTTTGGATTATGGTCTGTAAAACTTATAGATCAATTAGAAGATGATTTACTAAATAAAGATTTAAGAAAAGTAGAAATTTGGGCCAATAAGATTGGGGTTAAAGTTATAAATATGAATTTTAGAGAAAAGGATCCATTTTTTAATATAAATACAAATGAAGATCTAGATAAAGCGGAACAACTTATTAAGCATGATTAGTTATCAAAAAGCAAAAAACATTTTAAATAAGTCATTCATAAAGATTGGAGATGAATTTGTTCATTCTAAAAATTGTTTAAACCGAGTCACTGCATCAGATGTTTTTTGTGATGTGAATTATCCGGCTGGAGATAATGCCGCTCTAGATGGCTTTGCTATAAATTTTAAAGATACTCTTAAATTAAACAAAAAAAATTTTAAAAAGTTTAAAATAGTTGGTTCGATGAGAGCCGGTGACAAACCTATAAATAAAAAAGTTCATAAGTTTGAGGCAATAGAAATTATGACTGGTGCAATAATACCCAAAGGTTTGAACTCCATTATTCCAATCGAGGAGACTAATTTTTTATCCAATCGAAAACAGTCCAAATATATTTTCATTAATAAAAAAATAAAAAAATATCAAAACGTAAGATTTTTAGGAACTGATTATAAGAAGAAAGATTTAGTTATAAGAAAAGGAACCATCCTTCAACCTAACCACATTTTAGCTTTAAGAACTCTAGGTATTGAAAAGATAAAAGTTAAAAAAAAACCAAATATATTATTTTTTTCTACCGGAAACGAAATTTCTAATGTTAAAAATATTCCTAATTGGAAAGTTAGAAATTCAAATAGCCATTATATTAAGGCGTTTGAGAACAATAGTTTTTTTAATTTTGTTAACGGTGGGATTCTAAAAGATCATCAAAGCGAATTATTTAAAAAAAAAATTAGTAAACTAATAAATTCCAACATAGACATGATTATTACCTCTGGTGCCATTTCTGCTGGAAAGTTTGATTTTATTCCAAACGTAGTAAAAACTTTTAAATTAAGTAAATTTTTTAGTGGGGTTGCAATTAGACCAGGAAAGCCAATACTATTTGCAAAACTTTTAAATAAAAACAAAATTATCTTTGGACTACCAGGAAATCCGTTATCGACCGCTGCTTGTTATCGTTTTTTTATTCATCCTTATTTAATGAGTAGTCTGGGTGCTAATCCGGAAAAACCTATTCAAGGAGTTTTGAAAAATAAATTTACAAAAAAAAGACACTTAACAAGATTTATTAAGGCAAAGCTAATAAAAACAAATTCAGGTAAATTAGTAGTAGAAATATTAAAAGGACAAGAATCTTTTAAAATAAAATCTTTTGTGAACTCAAATGTTTGGGCATTTTTTCCTGAAGGAAAAACTATTTTTAAAAAAGGTGAAGTGATTGATTGTTATTTTAATAATTTTTTAAACACACATCTAATCTAAATTTATTTTATCTTCGCTAAAATTGCACTTTAGTGTAAAAAATTGATAAATTTAAAATCTTTTTAAACTTCTTTAAGAATTGGGCATAATTTATTTATTCTAGGATAAAATTTATATTGTTTTAAATGCTAAAATTTGTATTGTGCGGCTAATTCCCCGGTAGCTCAGCTGGTAGAGCAAGTGGCTGTTAACCACTGGGTCGCTGGTTCGAATCCGGCCCGGGGAGCCAGATCAAATAGCTTTTTGAATTCCGATTTGATTTCTTAGAATATCTAAAATTTGTTTTTTATCTTGAGAGGAAAGATTATTAATAGCTTTCATTATTTCAGAAACATTTGTAGCTTCATGACTTGTGTGAGAGCTATCTTGATTGTTTTCACTATGGAAATCTTGAAAATCTTCGAAGAAATATTTAATAGGGACTTTTAAAAAGTTAGCTAACTGAAGTAGTCTTGCAGAACTCACTCCATTTGTTCCCTTTTCATATTTTTGTATCTGTTGAAAGGTAACATTAATAGCTTTTGCAACCTGAGTTTGTGTTAAACCTAAAGAAGTACGTCTTAATCTTAATTTTTTTCCAAGATGTTGGTTAAGGCTAGCGCTCACAATATTTCTGTCCTTCGCAGTATTAAGCATCCCTGAAAAGAATATGCAATATATAAATTGATACTGATTTAAAAAATAATTGATTAATTTTATAGATAAAATACTTGATATTTATTGTAAAATACCACATTCGATGAACGTTTTATGGATAAGAAGCGACCTCAGGATAAGAAATAATGTAGCTTTAGCTAACTATTCATCTCAAAATAATAATTTATTTTCTTTTTATATCTACGATGAAAAAAAATTCTCTACTAGATCTGCACAAAAATGGTGGCTTGTTCAAAGTTTAACTAAATTTGAAAAAGATTTAGCGTCTATTGGTGTTAAATTTAAGTTTTTTGAAGGTGCAGAAGAAATTATTTTCAAAAAAATCTTGGATGATTTTAAAGTAACAGGACTTTTCTATAACAAAATTGATGATCCTGATGAAATTAAGATTGAAAATAAGATAATTCAAATCTCAAATAAAAAAAATCTAGAAATTAATGCCTATCCATCGAATTTATTGCAAGATCCACTTAAAACAAACAAAGCTGATAATACACCTTTTCAAGTATTTACTCCCTATTGGAAGTCTGCAGAAGAAAAATATGTCAAATTAAGCTCTGATCATGAGATTAAATTAAAAAAAAATGCAAAAATCACTAATGATAATAAAAAAAACATAGAAAAAATCTTACCAAAGAAGGATTGGTTTAAAAAATTTGAAAAATATTGGGTTCCTGGAGAAGAAAACGCTAAAAAAACTCTAAATGAGTTTATAAAAAATAAAATTTCCAACTATCATAAAGCTAGAGATATTCCTTCTGTGGAAGGTACTTCAAAACTATCACCATATTTGGCCTTTGGTGAGATTAACGTAAAAGATATTTTTTCAGATTGTTTATCAATTAAAAACAAATCTACTGGATATAGAAAATATATTAATGAAATTGGATGGAGAGAGTTTGCTTATCATTTAATTAATCATTTCCCAACTATGAAACAAAAAAATTTAAGATCACAATTTGACAATTTTCCATGGATTAAAAATGAAAAATTTTTAAAAAGATGGAAAAAAGGACAAACGGGATATCCTATTGTAGATGCGGGGATGAGAGAATTGTATGAAACAGGATGGATGCATAACAGACTTAGAATGATCGTAGGATCTTTTTTAGTAAAACATCTAAGAATTCATTGGTTAGAAGGAGAAAAATACTTTCAAGATAGTTTACTAGATTACGATCCTGCTAATAACGTAGCTGGATGGCAGTGGATAGCTGGCTGTGGGGCGGATGCAGCACCCTATTTTAGAATTTTTAATCCAATGCTTCAGGGAGAAAAATTTGATCCTGATGGAATATATGTAAAAAAATGGGTTCCAGAAATAAAAAATCTACCAAAAGAATTTATTCATAAACCTTGGGAAATGACAGATGAAATTTGTGCCAAAATAAAATTTAATTTAAAAAAAGATTACTTTGAACCTATTGTCGATCACACCGAAGCTAGAAACGCAGCATTACAAGCTTTTCAATCATTAAAAAAATAATGAAAAGAATTGTTATTGTTGGATCTGGTATCTCAGGATTATCTTCTGCCTATTTTTTAAAAAATCATAAAATTATTATAATTGAAAAAAATAATTATCTTGGTGGTCATACTCACACGCATACGTACCAAGATCATAAAAAAAAAATAAAATTCGATAGTGGCTTTATTGTTTTTAATAACAAAAATTATCCAAATTTCTTAAAACTTTTAAAACAATTAAAGGTTGAATATGAAAATACAGACATGTCATTTTCTGTTTCTAATAATAAGATAAACTATGAATGGTCGGGTAAAAGTTTAAAAACTATTTTCGATTTTCGTAATTTATTTTCAATTAGATACATAAAAGTTTTAATAGATATTTTTAGATTTAGTTTTTTATCAAAAAAAATAGATGAAAAGTTAACGGTATATCATTTCTTATTAAAAAATAATTTTAGCACCGAATTTCAAAGATTATATTTTTATCCTATGTGTGCTTCCATATGGTCCTCTCCTAAATCTAAAATTGAAAAATATAATGCATCTTTCATTATTAATTTTTTCAAAAATCATGGGTT
This sequence comes from Candidatus Pelagibacteraceae bacterium, assembly GCA_038146245.1. Lineage (GTDB taxonomy): Bacteria > Pseudomonadota > Alphaproteobacteria > Pelagibacterales > Pelagibacteraceae > JAYQRG01. The sequence goes on from JAYQRG010000008.1 coordinate 20,627, forward strand.
AACTAATATTCTTTTTAAAAGACCAATTTGGTACTTTGTTAAAAATGGTAGCTCCTCTTATATTAAAAAAATTATAAATAAAATTAACTATCTTAAAATTTTTATGAACGAAGAAGTTAAATTTCTAAATAAATCTAAAAAATATGTGTTAACTAAATCTAATAAAAAAATTAATTATGATCATCTAATTTTCGCAAATCATACAGATGAAATTAAAAAAATATTAAAAAATAAAAATAAAAATCAGAGAAATCTTTTAGATTCGGTGCGTTATTCAAGTAACAAGGTTATTATTCATCACGATCAAAGGTTTATGCCAAGATTAAGATTAAACTGGTCTTCGTGGAACTTCTTCTATGACAAAACTAAAATTGTTCTTACTTATTGGATGAATTTATTGCAAAATTTGAAGATTAATAAAAATATTTTTGTAACACTAAATCACAACAAAATTGATAAAGACAAAATAATAAAAACAATTACCTATCATCACCCCGTCTTCAGGATGTCCTATGAAAAAATACAGGCATTATTTAAATCTGCGCAAGGATTTGATAATATTTGGTTTACTGGGGCCTGGACAGGCTACGGTTTTCACGAGGATGGAGTTAAGTCATCCTTATATATTAGTAAAATAATTAATGAAAAATAGCATTTGCGATACTGAAATATTTCATTCAAGAACAAAACCGTTTAAAAATTTTTTCAAATATAAGGTACTTTATTTTTTAATTAATATTAAAAAAATTAATGAACTTAGAAAATTTTTAATTCTATCTATTAATCGGTGGAACATATTAAGTATCTATAATAAAGATTATGGAATAGACGCGCCATCTTCTAATTTATATGAAAAAATCAATAAATTGTTAGATAAAATAAATGCAAATTTAAAAAATCCAGATATTTTTTTACTTACTTGTCCAAGATTTTTTGGTTATGCGTTTAATCCTATTTCTATTTATTTTGTTTATGAAAATAATAAAATTAAATTCATCATGTATGAAGTTCGAAATACCCATCATGAAAAACACATATATATAAAAAAAATAAGAAAACATCATGTTGATTTTAAACACACTATTCAAAAACAATTTTATGTTTCTCCGTTCTTAAAAATGAAAATGAAATATGATTTTGTAGTAAATATTAAAAATAAAATCTTAAATATTAAAATAAATGCTCATAACAAAAAAGAAACTTTGCTTACTGGAATGAAGGTTGATTTATTAGAGTTTAATTTAAAAAACCTGTTTAGTTTACTGTTAAAAAGAATTTTTTTCTCTCAGAAAGTCATGCTAATGATTCATTATCAAGCAGTTAAAATACTCCTAAAAAAGGCTAAATTTTACTTTAAAAAAAAGAATTTAGTTAGTAGCTATAGTTATCATGAATAAAATATTTAAAAAATTTATTGAACGTGAATTAAAAGATATTAAGTGGGGAGAAATCCAGATCAATTTAAAAAATAAATACAAAAATAAATTTGAAGGAAAAGAAAAAGGCTTAAGTTCTAATATTGATATTCATGATTATAGTTTTTTTAAAGATGTAGTTTTAAATGGAGACTTAGGGTTTGCAGAAAGTTATATTAAAAAAAAATGGGAAACTTCCAATTTAAATCATTTACTCAAAATTTTTCTTAAAAATGAACAAATTAAAAATAAACAAAGAAAACCTAATTTTTTTATTAATATTTTTGAAAAAATTAACTTTTTTTTAAAAAAAAATTCTATCACTCAATCCAAAAATAATATTGCCTATCATTATGATCTTGGGAATGATTTTTATAAAATATGGCTAGATGAAACCATGACATATTCCTCAGCTTTTTTTAGAAATAAAGATATCACATTAAAAGATGCCCAAATTCAAAAGTACGATTCTATTATTGGTAACTTAAATATTAAAAGCGAAGATCATCTATTAGAGGTTGGCTCTGGTTGGGGTGGTTTTATAAACCAAACTAAAAATTCAATTGAAGGAATTACGATTAGTACAAAACAATATGATTATATAAAAAATAATATTATCCCAATCCGAGAAAATGCAAAAATAAATTATTTAGATTACAGAAATATCCAAGGAAAATTTGATAAAATCGTATCTATTGAAATGTTTGAGGCGGTTGGAAAAAATTATTGGAAGACTTTTTTTGATAAAATGAATTCTATTTTAAATAAAAATGGTTCCGCTTGCTTTCAAATTATCACGATCAATGAAAAATCTTTTGTAGATTATATTAAAAATGTTGATTTCATTCAAAAATACATTTTTCCAGGTGGAGTATTACCTACCAAAAAAATTATTCATCAACTAGCAAAGGATAGTGGATTTAAAATTTATGAAACTATTTCATTCGGATATGATTATGCAAAAACCTTGTCATTATGGAAAAACAACTTTAATAAAAACTTAAAATCCATTACAAGCTTAAACTTTAAAGACGAATTTATTCGAATGTGGAATTATTATTTAGATTATTGTGAAGCTGGTTTTTCTCTTGATCATACCGACGTATCCCAGTTTTATTTAAAAAAAGTAAATTAATATGAAAAAAACTGTTGTAGATTTAATTGGAAATACTCCTTTAATTTTTTTAAAAAAAGCATCAGAGATTACTGGTTGCAATATTTATGGAAAAGCTGAATTTTTAAACCCTGGGCAATCAGTTAAAGATCGTGCAGCTTTATACATTATTAATGATGCACTTAAGAGAGACAAGCTTGAAAAAGGCGGCATTCTTGTGGAAGGCACTGCTGGTAATACTGGGATAGGTTTAGCTATGATTGCTAACTATTACGGAATAGAAACAAGAATTGTAATTCCAAATACCCAATCAGAAGAAAAGAAAAGTACTTTAAGAAACCTTGGTGCCAAACTTATTGAAGTGGATGCAGTACCCTACTCAGATCCAAAAAATTACGTTAGGTATTCTGCTAATGTTGCAGACGAACTAAGCAAAACTTCTAAGAAGAAAGTTTATTGGGCTAATCAATTTGATAATACGATTAACAAACAAGCGCACATTGAAACTACTTCTCAGGAAATTTTAAAACAAACAAACGGAAAAATAGATGCTTTTGTTTGTTCGGTTGGAACCGGTGGAACCTTAGCGGGAACTGCTGCTGGTTTAAAAGAAAAAAATAAAAATATCATAACTGCATTAGCAGATCCTCTGGGATCTTCTCTTTTTAATTTTATAAAAAATGGTGAATTAAAAGCAGAAGGCTCGTCTATTACAGAAGGAATCGGTACTAGTAGAGTAACCAAAAATTTTGAAAATGCCCTTATCGATGAGGCTTTCCAAATACAAGATCAAGATGCCTTAAATATTGTATTTGATTTACTTAAAAATGAAGGTTTATCTTTGGGAACATCCTCTGGTATTAATGTTGCTGGAGCTATGGAACTTGCTAAAAAAGTTGGTCCTAATAAAAACATTGTTACTATTTTATGCGATATTGGATCAAGATATGCCTCTAAACTCTATAGTAGAAAATTTTTAGAGTCTAAAAACTTAAAAGCTCCAGATTGGTTAGTTTAAAAATTTTAATTTAATTTTTTTTCTAAGTTTGTAGTTTTTCTTTAAACTATACTCAAATTTTAAAGATTCAGATTTGGTTTTAAAACTTTTTTTATAGATCAATTTCCAAGTTCTACCCCTGCAAAACTTAGCACCTTTACCACTATTATGTAGATTTAATCTTATTTTTAAATTCTTTGTTGAACCAACATAGGTATGTTTATGTTTGTCCTTGCTAATTAACATGTAAACAAAAAACATTGAATATATAGAAACTTCTGGCGAGCACGGAAGGACTCAAACCTTCGACCTACGGTTTAGAAAACCGTTGCTCTATTCAGCTGAGCTACGTGCCCGTTTAGAAGTGAAGCTATATATAAAAAAGTTTAACAAAACAAACAACCAAAATTTTTTTAAACATTTATTTGCGGTGAATAAATTATAGACCTTTAAGATCTTATAAATGAATACTTTATTGCAGATAAAATGCTTAAAGGAGTCATTTTAGATGCAACCATTGTAAAAATACTAATTCCAAATGTGAAATCAGAAAATACTGAATAATTAAGAGCGTTTGTTAAATAAAGATCTGAAGGTAAGGTATTAAATAAAATTAAAATAGTCGATTTAAAACTGTTTTCAAAGTCTATTCCTTCAAATGTTAAAGTTAAACTATAAATAATAAAAACCGCTAGATAAGAGATGAATAGAGTTCCAGAAACAAAAAAATCATTATTAATAATTTTTTCCTTTGAGCCTAAAGCTCTCATATTAATTACTGACGACGGATATAAAACTTTATTTAGCTCTAGAAGTATTTTCTTGAATATGATGGATAATCTTACGTATTTAAATCCTGAGCCAGGTGAAAGCATAGAACTTCCAATGAATACTAGTAATAAAAAAAAGAAGATTAAATCTGTATTCTGAAAATGCGCAAAGTTAATACCGCTACTAGATATAGAAGTACTGACAGAAGATACAACATCAATAAAATTAATATCCTTGTAAATTAATAATACGCTAAGACATGCTAAAAATATTATTAAAAGAATTCTTTTATCTTCTGCTAAAGAAAAAAAGTTATTAAATCTAAATATTTTTAACAGGATAAAATAATTTAAAGAACAGATAATAAGACAAACAGAAATTAATAATTTATCTAAATCACTTATTTTTAAAAAATTATTAGTTACAAATCCACCTGAAGAAATAATGCTATTTGTTAGATTAATTTTGTCAAAAAGGTTTAGGCCTGTAAAATTTAATATACAAATAATCAGTAAGTACAAAAGAGTTAATGCATATACAATCAAGCTTAAATGTTGTTTAAAAACAATATGAAAAAAGACTGTTCCTTTTTCTAGTTTTAGAAATCTTAGAGGAAAAATATTTAAATTTTCTTGCCCTAATATTGATAAAACAGATAACAAAAAAAATATGGAGCCACAAACTTGCGTGAAACTTCTCCATAACAAAATTGGTTTATCTAGATCATCAATATTTGTAAAAACAGAAACACCATAACTTGTAAAACCGGACATGGTTTCAAAATAGCCAGATGTAAAAGTTGTATATCCACCAAACCAATAGGGAATCGAAAGCATCAATGGATAAAAAAACCAAACTATAATTAAGAATAAAAATAAATTAAATTTATTAAGCTCAAGATTTTGAAATTTTGTTTTCTTTGAATATAAAAATAAAAAAAAAGATAAAATTAATACGATAAAATACGACAATAAATTGTAATTTTGATCATAATAAATGCAGGCTAAAATACTAAATATACATAATGGGATAATTAAAATATTCAAATAGCAAAAATAATAAAAAATAGATCCTAATCTCATTAAAACTTTAATAAGAAGAACTAACTCTAAACAACTGTTCTACTTTTGGAAGGTTTTCTCTTGAAGAGAGCAATATTACAATATCATTTAATTTGAATTCAAAATTTTTCTTAGGAACAATTACTTTTTTATCTCTTACAATTACCCCAATTCTTAAACCATCCGGTATTTTTGATTTTTCAATAGTAGTATTTAGTAATTCTGAATTATCTAAAATTTTAGCTTCGATAATTTCATATTCTCCATCTTCAATGGTAAAAACAGATTCGATTTTTCCTTTATGAATATGTTTTAAAATAGTTGAAACCGTAATCATTCTTGGGTCTACAATGTCATCAATTTTTAAAGAGGATTGTAAAAGATTGTAATTATAACTATTAGAAATTGCGATAGTTCTTTTAATTCCTTTCTTTTTGCAAAGTAATGAGCTCATCACATTAACTTCATCATCATTACTGAGCGCTAAAAAGGTATCAACTTCATCAATATTTGCTTCTTTTAGAATATTTTCATCTAAGCCATCACCTTTAATGACCATGGTGTTGCTGAGTTCATTTGCTGCTTGAATGGCTTTGTTATTGTCTTTTTCTATAATTTTAACTCTCGGTGCGTTCTCGGTTGTTTCTAATTGTTTTGCAACTTCCAAACCTATATTTCCAGCTCCAATAATAAGAATTTTTTTTGCTACTTTGTCTTCTTTTCCAAAAATAGATAGAGTTCTATCTGCCTGTTTTGAATCTGCTAAAAGAAAAATTTTATCATCTTTTAAAATTTGATCTTTCTTTTTAAAGACAACAAATTTATCACTTCTTTCAGCGCCTAAAACGTAAGCATTAAGATCTGTGAAAATTTGCGAAAGTTTTTCGAGAGTAGTGTTTAGAATTGGACAATTTTGATCAATATTTATCTCGATTAATCTTACAGTATCGGAGGCAAATGGATAAATATCAATGGCGCCTGGAACCTCTAACTTTCTTAGTAAAGATTTTGCAACTTCATTCTCTGGTGAAATGATTATATCAATTGGTATATTTTTTTTTGAAAACAATTCTTTCCATTTTGGATCTAAAAGCTCTTTGGATCTTATTCGTGCAATTTTTCTAGGAATGCTAAATAGAGCATTGGCTATTTCACAAACAATCATATTAGTTTCATCATTTCTAGTGACGGCAATAATCATATCCGCATTCTCTGCATCTGCTTGAGCCAAAACATTTGGTAGGGTAGCTATTCCTACAATCCCTTTTGCTTCCAAATTATCGTTTATTTTTTGGATATCAGAGCTAGATTGATCAATAACATAGATAGAATGGTCTTGCTTTGAAAGTTGCTCCGCTATGGAATAACCAACCCTTCCAGCTCCACATATAATTATATTCATAAAATTAGTTTTTAATATTTAACGAGCTTAACTTCCTATGCAATGCAGAACGCTCCATTCCAATAGCATCTGCTGTTTTTGAGATATTACCATCATGTTTTGTCAATTGTTGTTTTAAATAATTCCTTTCAAAATCATCTCTTGCTTCTTTTAATGTTAAATTATTTGTACTTTTATTAGTTACTATATCTTGCTCTGAATTAAAATGATCATTAATTATTTTATCTACAGAATCTTTACTAGTATCCCCTAATATACAAATTCTTTCTACTAAATTTCTAAGCTCTCTAACGTTTCCTGGCCAATCATAACTATAAAATGAATCATAAGATTTAATCATTTCATCGCTCAAATTTTTTCCAAATTTAGAAAAAAAATATTTTACTAATATGGGAACATCCGAAGCTCTTTCTTTTAATTCTGGTATATGAATATTTAAGACATTTATTCTGTGGTAAAGATCTTCTCTGAAGTTTCCATCCATAACTTCTTTTTTTAAATTTATTGAACTTGATGTGATTAGTCTAAAATTAACCTTTATATCAATATCATCATTAACTCTTTTAAATTTTTGATCAATTAAAAGTCTTAATAATTTTGTTTGCAGACCTAAACTAAGTTCGGAAATATTATCAATAAACAAAGTTCCTTTGTCAGCCTTTTCCAAAAAACCAGAATAGATTTTTCCATCATTAACTGAACCGTATATTTGTTTATCAAAATTATTTTCATTTAAGATTGCAGCATCCAAAATAACAAATCTACCATCGCTTTTATTTGAGGTTTTATGAATTTCTCTTGCTAACAATTCTTTACCAACTCCACTGGAACCTTCAATTAAGACTCTTGTGTCAGTAG
>JAYQRG010000008.1:28623-32313 GCA_038146245.1 Candidatus Pelagibacteraceae bacterium
AGATGATTTTAAAACTACATTATATCCTGCGGAAGTAAGAATATCGTTTAAAATAAACCTTATATCTTTTTCGTCATCAACTACTAAAATTTTTTTACTCATTGGAAGGTATTTTTATTATAATTTCAGCTCCAGTGCCATCATCAGAATTTTTATAGTCGATATCCCCATTATGTTCATGAATAATTTTAGAAACAACCGAGAGTCCTAAGCCGCTTCCATTTTTTTTTGTTGTATAATAAGGCTCTTCTATTTTTTTGTCTAAGTTTTTAAATCCACCTGCGTTATCTTTTATATTTATAATAAAATAGGGGTCTGCAAAATATACAGTTGTAAAAATATTTTTTATTTTACTATTTTTTTCCTCTAAAGCTTCCAAAGAATTTTTGTAAAGATTGACTAATGCTCTAGAGATTTGGTCTTTATCACAAAAAATAATATTTTTATTTGTCTTATAATTAAATTCAAAATTAATATTATTATAATTTAATTTATAAACATTAATTGCGTCAGATAATATTTTTTCTAAATTATTTTGTTCCAATACGGGTTTTGACATCCTAGCAAAATCAGAAAAAGAATTGACTAAATTAGTAATTTGATGAATTTGATTATTAATAACTTCTAAATGATCTTTAATATCTGTACCGGGCTCCATTTTTAAAGACTTCTGTTTTATCCTATCTAAAGACAATTGAATTGGTGTTAGTGGATTTTTTATTTCATGGGCAAGTTTTCTTGCAATAACTTGCCATGCTTCTAGTCGGCCTGATAAAATGTCTTTCTTTTTTTGTAATTCAATTTGTTTTGCCATATCCTCAAAAGCAGAATTTAATATAGAAAAATCCTCATTTTTAGTTTTGGAAAATTTTATTTTATAATCTCCACTAACTATTTTTTTAGCAGCTTGAAATATTTGGTTTAAAGGTTTGGTGGTTTTGTTTGCTAAGTTTATTGCAATTAATGCTGAGGACATAATAAGTAATAATGTAAAAATTAAATACACAATAAAAAAAGTAGTTTGAATTTTTACCGTATCATTTCTCACTGTGGAGTAATAAGTCGATGCGTCACCAGTTTGTTTTAAAAAACTTACAATCTTAGGATCGTCAAGTTTAACTAAATACAAATACAAGTCTTCAAAATTATTTAATTTTAATAATCCAATAGTTTTTTTTTCAAAAGCATCAGATAAAATAAAAGGTTTCCCATTCGTTGCTAACAAAATATTTTCTCTAGATGGAGGTGTATAGTTTTGAGATATAGAGTTTTTTAAAAATAAATTTGATTTTGAATCAATTATATAAACGTTTTCAACTTCTCTTATGTTTGATTGTAGATTTAAATAATTTAGAAAATTATTTTTTGAATTCTGTAATGCTTTTTTGTTCCTATTAAGATCATTAGATATTAAAATTAAATCTTTTAAAACGGACTGCTGTTGATCAGCAAGATAGTTCTGGGCAATATTTCTAGAGTTATCTACTATAGTGCTTATTTTTTGATCAAACCATTTTTCAATTGTAAAATTAAATGTGAGTAATGAAAAAAGCGCAATTAATATTGAAGGAATGGATGATATAAATAAAAAATAGGTTAATAAATTTTTGCTAGTATCATATCCAATTTCATTTCGATTTTTTTTTTGCAGAGTTTCGTATATTTTAAGGCAAACAGCTACCAGAAGTATTGCAAACAAAATTAAGTTTACGATTAGCAAATAATATATATTTTTTTGATTTAATATGAATAAACCTTTACCCGCAAAGGTTTGTAATGATAAAAAACCGATTGTTATTGATAAAATAAATAGCAAAAATAACAAAAGGTTACTTGAAATAATTTTATAAAATTTATCCATGACTATATGTTCATTAATATTAGCAGCTGGTGAAAGTTTAAGATTTAATTCTAAAACTCCTAAACAATATACTTACTATATAAATGATATCGTAATAAATCATAGTATTAAAAAGTTTAGCGAAATCAAAGAAATTAAAAAAATATTTATTGCGATAAATAAAAAAAATTTCAGTAAATATAAAAATTTAATTATTAAAAATAAAAAAATAGTTTTTCTATCTGGGGGAAATAGTCGAAGACAATCTGTTATACAAAGTATTTCGAAGATTCATAAATTTAAAAACATTTTAATACATGATGCGGCAAGGCCAGATTTTTCAAAAGAATTAATTTTTAAATTAATAAAATATCGAAACAAATTTGATTGTGTTATTCCGGTTATAAAAGCAAGTGACACAATATTGTTTAAAAAAAATATTATTGATAGAAGCAAAGTGAATCTAATTCAAACTCCACAAATGTTTAATCTCAAACTATTAAAAGATTTACATAAAAAAAATAAATTAGAATTAACTGATGATTCCAGTATTTTTTTTTATAATAAAAAAAAAATCAAAATTATAAAAGGCGAATTTGAAAATAAAAAATTAACTTTCTCAAAAGATCTTACGCAAAAGCAAAAATATGGGATAGGATATGATATTCATCAGTTGCAAACTGGATATCCTTTATTCATAGGCGGATTAAAAATTAAATCTAGTTACGGATCTGTTGGCCATAGTGATGGGGATAGCGTTCTTCATGCATTAATTGATAGTTTATTAGGTGCAGCTAAACTAGGTGATATTGGAATGTATTTTCCAAATAATAAAAAAAACCTAGGAATTAGATCGACCGTTTTACTTAAAAAAATTATTCAGATTCTTGGTAAAATGAATTTAAAAGTTTCATCTATCGATCTAAACATAATTATTCAATCGCCAAATTTACAAAAATATAAAAATAAAATTAAACATAACATTGCCAAAATTTGTAAAATAAAAACTAGCTTAGTAAACATCAAAGCCAAAACAACTGATCGATTAGGTATAATCGGTAAAAATAAAGCTATTGCCGCAGAAGTAATTAGCACTGTTGAAAATGTTTAATAGATTTAAGTATTATTTTTTTACCTTATTTGGAATTGGTAATTTGCCAGCTTCAGGAACTTGCGCAAGCTTGTTTACAGTTATTATTTTTTTTTTGTTTTTAAAAAATATTAATTTTTATCAATATATTTTTATTATTTTAATAATATTAATTATTTCCTTACTATTTTTAGAAAGTTTTTTAAAAAATTATAAAAAAGAAGATCCTAAAGAAGTTGTAATCGACGAAGTAATTGGTCAACTTATTGCCTTAATAAATGTCGGTCAAAATTTAAAATTAATCATATTATCTTTTATTCTTTTTAGATTTTTTGATATTACCAAAGTATATCCTGCTTCTTATTTTGATAAAAAATTAAAAAATAAATATGGAATATTAGGTGATGATATTGTTGCCGGCATTTATGCATTTCTAGTAGTTTATTTAATAAAAAATTATTATCATGTTTAAAAAAATAATTCGGAAACTAATTAATAAAAAAAAGACAATAGCTGTTGCTGAATCTTGTACAGGAGGTCTATTATCAAAAAATATAACCGATATTCCTGGTAGCTCTAAAATTTTTAAACTTGGAGTTGTTTGTTATTCCAATTCATCTAAAAAGAATCTATTAAAAGTTTCTAATAAAATTTTAAAAAATTATGGAGCTGTCAGCTCTGAAGTAAGTAAAATTTTAAGTAAAAATTTACTTAAAATTGCGAAATCTGATTATGCAATATCAGTAACCGGAATTGCAGG
>JAYQRG010000008.1:33041-43827 GCA_038146245.1 Candidatus Pelagibacteraceae bacterium
TTTTCATAGTTTTTAAATTCTTCAGGAGTAATAAATTTCATAATTGGAAAATGTTTTTCAGTTGGTTGTAAATATTGTCCAATAGTTAGAAAATCTACTTCTGCTGCTCTTAAATCATCCATAACCTGATAAAGTTCATCTATACTTTCTCCAAGTCCAACCATTAAACCAGATTTAGTAAAAATCTTAGGATTATATTCTTTTACTCTTTTTAATAAATCTAGAGACTTAAAATATCTAGAGCCTGGTCTAACTTTTAAGTAGTTTCTTGGTACGGTTTCTAAATTATGGTTAAAAACATCGGGATTTGACTCTGCTACAATTTTATAACTTTCCCCTTTTCTAAAAAAATCTGGAGTTAAAATTTCTATGGTTGTTCTGGGATTTTTGTTTCTTATAGCGTTTACTGTTAAGGAAAAATGTTTAGCACCACCATCATCTAAATCATCTCTATCTACTGAAGTAACTACAACGTGATTTAACTTTAGATCAAAAACTGCATTTGCAACATGCTCTGGCTCTAAAGGATCAAGTGGTTTTGGAATTCCAGTCTTTACATTACAAAAGGCGCAAGCTCTTGTACACGTATCTCCCATTATCATAAAGGTGGCGTGTTTTTTACTCCAGCATTCAGAAATGTTTGGACAATTAGCTTCTTGGCAAACTGTATGTAGGTTGTTTTTTTTAATAATTTCTTTTGTTTCTGAAAAAATTCCAGAATTTGAGATCTTAACCCTTATCCATTCAGGTTTTCTTGGAATGGGGTTTGAAGTTTTATTAATTTTTTCTGGATGGCGATGTTTCATTTTGCTTTTTTAATAATGTATACTTTTTCATTTTTAAGACCAACCATAAATAAAGATCTATAAATCTCATCTAAATAATCTAAATTAATTTTTGTAGACAGCATTTCATTTTCTTTTTTAATTTTATTTAGTTCTTTTTGTAAAAGTTTCTGTTTTTTTTCTAGATCCACAATAAGCTTAAGTTTTTCATGATATGCCCAATATCCACGATTTCCATCAAAGAAATTTACAATGAAGTACACTACAATAAAAACAATTGTTAAAACAAAAATATTTGCCTTAATAAAATCTAGCATTAAAGTTTAGCCATGCCCGGCTTTAAGGCTAATTCTTCAATTTTTAAAAGTCTATTATATTTAGCTACCCTTTCTGATCTTGCTAAAGAGCCAGTTTTAATTTGATTAGAGCCAGTAGCGACTGATAAATCTGATATAAAAGAATCTTCCGTATCGCCAGATCTATGAGATATGATGGTTTTAAAATTTGAACTTTGCGCAAGCTCTATAGTTTTTAAAGTTTCGGTAACAGTTCCAATTTGATTTAACTTTATCAAAATAGAATTTGCAGATTTATTAGCAATACCCTTTTTTAAACGCTCTACATTTGTTACAAACAAATCATCCCCTACAATTTGTGTTTTTTTTCCAATTCTATTTGTTAATTTTGTCCAACTATCCCAATCATCTTCCTCTAAAGGATCTTCAATGGATGTTATTGGATATTTTTTTACTAAATTGTCATAAAAATCAATTAACTCTAAATTTGAGTATTTTTTTTCGCTAATATTATAAGATCCATTTTCAAGTAACTCGTTAGCAGCAACATCTAAACAAAGACTAATATCTTTTCCTATCTTTAATCCTGAGCTTTCTACAGAACTAATAATTAAATCAAGTGCTTCCTCATCCGAATTAAGCGATGGTGCAAAACCACCTTCGTCACCAACACCTGTGCTCAGACCTTTTTTTTCTAATTTTTTTTTTAAATTTTGAATTGTAATAAATGCCATTTGCATACACTCTTCAAAAGAAGATGCGCCATCAGGTCTAATCATAAACTCTTGAATGTTTAATGAATTATTAGCATGGGCTCCTCCATTAATAATATTCATTAATGGAAAAGGTAACTGGTATTTTTTATTTTTCGATAAGTATTCAAAAATTTCAACTTTATTTGCTTTTGCATTAGCTTTACAATTTGCAATTGATACAGCTAGAATTGCGTTTGCTCCAAGATTAGATTTATTTTTTGTTCCGTCTAAATTAATAATTGTTTCATCAATTAAACTTTGATCATCTGATTGTATGCCCTTAAGTTTTTTTGAAATTTTTTTGTTTACATTATTTACCGCATCAAAAACACTTTTATTAAGATATTTGTTATTTTGATCTCTTAATTCACATGCTTCATATGTTCCTGTGGAAGCGCCAGATGGTACCATGGCAGATCCGATATCTCCTGTTTCTAAGATGACTTCTGCTTCTACGGTTGGAAAACCCCTGCTATCAAAAACTTGCCTTGCCTTTACATTTGAAATTTTAGGCATTTAAATTTTATTTTGCTTTATTAAATTATCGATTTGTAAAATATTTTTTAAAAAACTTTCTAAATTTTTTAAAGGCAGCATATTTGGACCATCCGAGGGCGCTTTATTAGGGTTATCATGTGTTTCCAAAAATATACAAGACACTCCAATAGAAACGGCAGCTTTTGTTAAATCATAAATAAATTCTCTTTGTCCTCCGCTAGAAGTACCTTTGCCTCCTGGTTGCTGAACAGAGTGAGTGGAATCGAATACAACTGGATAACCAAATTGTTTCATTATTGATAAAGATCTCATGTCAGATACTAAAGTATTATAACCAAAAGAAGCGCCTCTTTCAGTTACTAATACATTTTCATTTCCAGTATCTGTTATTTTTTTAATTACATTTTCCATATCCCATGGGGCTAGGAATTGCCCTTTTTTTATATTAACCGCTTTTTTTGTTTTAGCCGCTGCAACTAGCAAATCAGTTTGGCGACATAAGAATGCTGGAATTTGCAACACATCTACATACTTAGAGACTATTTCGCACTGATCATTTGTGTGAACATCGGTCAAAACAGGAATATTAAATTTTGATTTAACCTCTTCAAAAATTTTCAATGATTTCTCAAGACCTAACCCTCTTTTAGATTCTAGGCTAGTTCTATTTGCTTTATCAAATGAGCTTTTAAATATTAAATTGATACCAAGTTTATCGCATATTTTTTTTATATTTTCTGCCATAAATAGTGTGTGTTCACGACTTTCTATTTGGCAAGGTCCTGAGATTAGAGTGACCTTTTCTTCGTTAGAAATATTATAATTATTTATCTTTATTACTTTAATTTTCATAAGTTAAAAACTTTTTAGCGGCTTTTATAAAAGAAGCAAATAATGGGTGTGGGTCTAGAGGTCTAGACTTAAATTCTGGATGAAATTGAACACCAATAAACCAGGGATGATTATTTAACTCTATAATTTCTGGAAGTTTATTATCAGGTGAAACGCCAGAGAATATCATGCCTTTTTTTTCGAATTTTTCTTTATAATTCATATTTACCTCATACCGATGACGGTGTCTTTCGTGAATAAATTTTGAACGATAAATTTTATGTATAAATGAATTATTTTTTAAAACTGCTTTGTATGATCCTAACCTCATGGTTCCACCCAGCATTTTGTCTGTTCCTTTTTGAATTACTCCATTTTTACCCCATTCATGTAACAAACCAATTACTGGAATACATTTTTTATCAATTTCAGTAGAGCTTGCGTTTTTAATTTTCAAAACGTTTCTTGCAAATTCAATAATGGATAACTGCATTCCAAAACAAATACCAAAAAAAGGTATTTTATTAATTCTCGAATAATTAATTGCTTTAATTTTTCCTTCAGTTCCTCTTTTACCAAATCCACCTGGTATTAAAATTCCGCTTATTCCGTTAAGTTTTTTTGTAATTTCTTTATGGTGTAACTTTTCAGAATCAATTTTTACAAGATTAACTTTTACATTATTTTCTAATCCGCCATGAATAAGTGCTTCGTCTAGTGATTTATATGCATCTTTTAAATCTACGTATTTTCCAATGATAGCAATATTTACTAATCTTTTATGGTTTAAAATTTGGTTCTTTATTTTAATCCACGGATTTAAATTTATTTTTTTCTTTGGTTTTAAATTAAAATGACTCAAAACTCTTTTGTCTAATTTTTCTTTATAAAAACTAACTGGTGCCTCATAGATAGTTTTTACGTCAACTGTCTCAATAACGTTTGCAATATTAACATTACAAAATAATGATATTTTTCTTCTAACATCATGATTTAAGGGAACTTCTGATCTGCAGACAATAATATTTGGCTGTATACCAATACTTCGTAGCTCCTTTACAGAATGCTGCGTTGGTTTGGTTTTTATTTCATTAGAAGATTTAATAAATGGGACTAAGGTTAAATGAATAAAAAGACATTTATTATCTCCGGTTTCGTTAGCCAGTTGTCTAATTGCTTCTAAAAAGGGTAAACTTTCAATATCTCCTACGGTTCCTCCGATTTCGCAAATAATAAAATCTTCTTTATTAGAATCTTTTTTTATAAATTTTTTTATTTCATCTGTGACATGGGGAATAACTTGAACTGTTTTTCCTAAATACCCCCCTATTCTTTCGTTTTTTAAAATTTCTGAATAAATTTTTCCAGTAGTAATATTGTCAGTTTTTTTGGAGTCGACATTTGTAAATCTTTCATAATGTCCAAGATCTAAATCGGTTTCGGCTCCGTCTTCAGTAACAAATACTTCTCCATGCTGAAATGGGCTCATTGTTCCAGGATCAACGTTTAAATAAGGATCTAATTTTCTAATTCTGACTTTAAAACCTTGTGATTTTAGAAGATACGCTAAGGAAGCTGAGGAGAGACCCTTGCCTAAAGAGGAAACCACGCCGCCAGTTACAAATATATAACGCGCCATGGGATTCCCTTATAGAAGTACTTTGCTAAATAGTAAATGAAATACTTATTTTGTTTGAGGTATTTTTGGTAAGTTATCGTCTTTTTTTTCAATTTTATCGAGAACCGAGCCCTGCTTTGCATCTTTTTTATGTAATGCGGTAAGAGAGATACTCGTACAAATAAATAAAATAGCAATAATAGTAGTAAATTTAGTTAAAAAATTTCCTGCTTCTCTTGATGACATCAGCGCATCAGTTCCAGATCCAATACCTAAAGCTCCTCCTTCAGATTTTTGTAACAATACTGAGAGAATTAATAAAACTGCTAAAATAATATGAATAGTTAAAACAATTTTTTCCATTTTTTTTAATTATAATACTTTTTAAGTATATCAATAAAATTCTTTGATTTTAAAGACGCGCCGCCAATTAAAAAACCACTACACTTTGTTACATTTTTTAACTCATTCATATTGTTTTTTGAGACGGATCCTCCGTATAATATAAGAGGACTTTCATATTTATAGCTAGATTTTAAAAAACTGTGAAGTTTTAAAAATATTTTATTTAAATACTCTAATTTTGGAACCATGCCAGTTCCAATAGACCATACTGGCTCATAAGCAATGATTACCTTTGATAAAATTTTTCTATTTTTAGAAAAGACATTATTAATTTGGGTTTTTATTTTTTTAAAAGCAATATTTTTTTTAAATTCATTTAAAGACTCTCCAATGCAAAAAATAATTTTTAAATTATTTCGATAAGCATTTAATATTTTACTAGATAAGACTTTATCATCATCACCGTTTGCTCTTCTTTCAGAGTGTCCAATGATAATATATTTTGAACCTAAGTCTTTGATTTGTTTACAACTAATACTTCCGGTAGCTGCGCCATAATCTAAATCAGTGTCAGAGCAATCTTGGGCTCCGATTTTTATTATTTTATTTTTAAATTCATGACAAAAACTTAACAATAAAGTAACTGGGGGGCAAAAAACTACTTCGATTTTATTATTTTGTTTTTTTGAAACATATTTTTTTACCGCATGAATCTGCTTGATATCCTTCGCAGAACCGTTCATTTTCCAATTTCCGATAAAATAGATTTTTTTTAGGTTCATTTTGTATTATTAAAACATCACTTTAACCCAATAAAGAAAATAATGAATAACATATACAAAAAAATAATATTAAATATTACTCTTTTAACAACTATTATAGTCTTCGCGCTTTGGGGAATGGGAGATATTTTCTCTGGAGGAAAAACTAATATCGTAGCTGAAATTGGATCTGAAAAAATTTATACTAAAGACTTAATATCTAAACTAAGAAACTTATTAAGAAATCAAAACAGTCTTTACAATAAAGAAACAAAAGATCGAATGTTCGATTATGCGCTTACGAGTCTAATCTCTGAAAAAATATTCAAAATATATGCAGAAAAAAATAACATAAGCATCAATGATCAAGCCTTAAGTTATTATATTCAAACTCAAAAAGAGTTTTTTGATAATGATAAATTTTCTAGGACAAAGTACGAAAAATTTCTTTTAGAAAATAATATAACCTCTCAATATTTAGAAAATACTTTAAAAGAAAAATATCTTAAGGAAATTATCTTAAGTATTCTAAATAAAGGTCTACATCCAACCACCTATCATTATAATTTATTTAAAAAGGAATTTTTGAAAGAAATGTCTTTAAAATACATTGAACTAAACAATAAAGTAATACCTGAGGATGAAGTATTAAAATTTTTTAATGAAAATAAAAAAAATTTTTCATTAGGTGAAATGAGAAAGGGGCAATTTTCCTTAATACCAAATAAAGATAAAAAAAATGATGATTATTACAAACTAATAAGCTCAATTGAAAATGATATTATAAAGAATACTAATTTTGATGAAATAAATAAAAAATATAACTTAATTTCTAAATCTACAGAATTTGTAAATAAGAATTCATTAAATATTAATTTTAGGGAAAGTGGTGATAAAAGGATTAATGAAACTTTATTTAAATTATCTTTAGAAGTTAGTAATGAACTAGTTCAAGTTGATGACCAATATTTTTTAGTTCATCTCGATGAAATTAAAAATAATTTAATACCTTCTTTAAATAACACTATAGCCAAAACTATTAAAAATGAGATCTCCATTAAGAAAAACTTGGAAGAAGCAAAAAAGATTGTTGAAAAAAATCCATCAAATTTTAATGCCTTACAAAATTACGCAACAAATAACAAAAATAATATAAAAAATTTGAAAATTAGTAGATCCAAAATGAGTTCTAATAAATTTTCCAAGTCTAATTTAGATTTAATTTACAAAGCCAAAGAAAATCAAAATTTATATTTAATTGACGAAGAAAAGGTTTATTTAGTTTATGTCGAAAAAATTAGTGAAATAAAAAATTATGATAAAAATTTAGAGGAAATATTTAACGCTTCCGTCATTTCACAATTTGATAAATTGATCATTTATGATTTTGAAAATTATATTAATAAACAATTTAAGATAAAATTTAACCAAAAAACTATTGACCGATTAAAAAGTAATATTTAATGATTTTTTGTAACAAAAAATTTTATTTAAATTTTAAAAAAAAAAATTTATTTTCTCTAGTATACGCAGTTGAAAAAAAAGCAAAAATATCCAAAATAAATAAATTAATTGATAATGTTTTATTAAAAAAAAATTCCTTTATTTTCGAAAGCGTAGAAAAAGCTATAATCCGAGGTCGATATACAATATTTGGTTTTAATCCTGATTTAACCCTAAATATTTCTGGTAATAAAATTAGCTTAAATAAAAAAATTATAAAAAATAAAAACCCTTATTTTTTTTTAAAAAAATTTATTAAGAGTTTTAATTTCTATCTTCCAAAACATTTACCCCCGATGTCCGCTATGTTAGCAGGATACTTTGGATACGATATAATACGTTATATTGAAAAAATACCTAATAAAAATAAAGACGATCTAAACATACCTGATATTCGATTAACAAGACCTAATAATATTATCATTCATGACAATTTCAAAAATGAAATTATTTATATAAAAATAAACTACAAAAAAAATACTGATTATTTTGATGAAATTTCCGAACTTAAAAAGAATATAAATGAAATAAATAATCTAAAGTATCCAAAGTTGCAAAATACCAAAAATATTAAATTTAAAATTAAATCTAATATTTCTAAAAAGAAATTTATGGATAATGTAAGAGCAGCAAAAAAATATATCTCGATAGGAGATATTTTCCAGGTTGTTTTAAGTCAAAGATTTCAGGCGCCACTTAGAAAAAAACCTATTGATATTTATAAAAAATTAAGAATTACCAATCCTTCACCATTTTTATATTTTTTTAATTTTGATGATTTTCAAATTTTAGGTAGCAGTCCTGAGATTTTGGTAAGAGTAAGAAATAACAAAGTTACTATTAGACCTATTGCTGGCACAAGAAAAAGAGGAAAAACAAAAGCTGAGGATTTAAAATTAAAAAAAGATCTACTATCAGATAATAAAGAATTAGCTGAACACTTGATGCTTCTTGATCTTGGCAGAAACGATGTTGGAAGAGTTTCTGAAAATAACACTGTTAAAGTCACAGAACGTTTCCAAGTTGAAAAATATTCCCATGTTATGCATATCGTCTCTAATGTGGAGGGAAAATTTAAAAAAGGAACTTCATTGTTAGATGGCTTATTTGGAGGTTTTCCAGCTGGAACGGTTTCGGGTGCACCTAAAATAAGAGCTATGGAAATTATTGACGAACTAGAAAATAGAAAAAGAAAATTATATTCAGGAGGAATCGGCTACTTTGCCCCCAATCAATCAATGGATACCTGCATTGCTTTAAGAACTGCATTAATAAAAAACAAAAAGGTTTATGTTCAAGCCGGTGCTGGCATTGTTGCTGATAGTGTTCCAGAAAAAGAATATATAGAAACAGTAAATAAGGCTAAAGCTATTTTTGAGGCATTAAAATGAGGGTGGCATTAATAGATAACTACGATAGCTTTACTTACAATCTCTATCATTATTTAGCTGAATTAAATTGCAAAGTGACTGTTTTGAGAAATGATAAATTTAAAATTAAAAATATCTCGAAATTTAAAAAAATAGTAATTTCTCCAGGCCCTGGAAATCCTAACCAAGCGGGAAATTGTTTAGAATTAGTAGATTATTACAAAAATAAAATTCCTATTCTAGGTGTATGTCTTGGACATCAAATCATTGGTCAAGTATTTGGAGCTAAAATAGTAAAAGCAAAAACATTGATGCACGGAAAAACAAGTAAAATCAAAGTTAACCAAAAAGGAATATTTAAAAATTTACCAAGGATAATTGATGGAACAAGATACCACAGCTTAATTATAAAAAATAATACATTGCCCAAAT
Organism: Candidatus Pelagibacteraceae bacterium; assembly: GCA_038146245.1. Taxonomy (GTDB): domain Bacteria; phylum Pseudomonadota; class Alphaproteobacteria; order Pelagibacterales; family Pelagibacteraceae; genus JAYQRG01. Next base: position 42,236 of record JAYQRG010000008.1, read on the forward strand.
CGATTGAGATTACAGCGAAAACTAAAGATAATCTAATCATGGGAATTCAACATAAAATTTATAATATTCATGGCATACAGTTTCATCCTGAAAGTATAAATACAAAGCATGGGAAAACTATTATTAAAAATTTTATAAATTATGAGTAGTGAAAATTTAGTCAGCAAAGTAGAAAAAAAAATTTCCCTAAATGTTAGTGAAGCCAAGTGCTTATTTGAAAATATCATGGATGGTAAATTTGATGATGAAACTTTAGAAAAGATATTGTTATCCTTATCCGAAAAAGGCGAAACAGTTGAAGAAATAACTGGTGGAGCTCTAGTTTTGAGAGATAAATGCAAAAAAATAAACATCTCTGAGGATACAATAGATACTTGCGGAACTGGTGGGGATGGGAAAAATACAGTTAATATTTCAACTGCTACAGGAATAGTTTTGGCCAGTTACGGTTTAAAAGTAGCAAAGCACGGAAATAGAGGACTAAGCTCAAAATCTGGCTCTGCTGATGTTTTAGAAAAACTTGGTTACAATATTTTAAAAGATCCTAAACAAATTGAAGAAGATATAACTCAAAGAAATTTTGGATTTATGTTTGCTCCTAATTTTCATTCCGCTATGAAAAACGTAGCAAACGTTAGAAAAAAAATAAAAAAAAGAACAATTTTTAATTTATTAGGACCATTATGCAATCCCGCAAGAGCTAATAGACAATGTATTGGAGTTTTTGCAAAAGATATTTTAGAAAAATACGTTAACGTTTTAAAAAACTTAAACTTAAAAAAAGCATGGGTTTACCATAGCTTTGATGGGTTAGATGAAATTTCTACATTTGATAAAACAAAAGTCTATGAATTAAAAAATAATAAAATCAGTTCTTTTTTTATTGATCCAAAAGAAATCGTAAAAAAGCCTGGAAGTTTTAAAGATATCTTAGGAGATGATGCGGAGTACAATGCCAAAAAAATAGTTGAAGTATTTCACGGAAAAGAAAACCCACTGCATGAAATAATATCTCTTAATGTTGCCGCTGGGTTAATTGTTTCTGACAAACATAATAATTTATTATCAGCTTATCAAGATGCAAAAAAATACTTATTAAGTGGAGTTGTTTTAAATTTTTTAGATAATTTAAAAATATGAATATCCTACATAAAATAATAAAAGATAAAAAAAAAGAAGTTATACAAGATAAAAAAATAAATTTTTATATTAGTAAAAGTATTCATTTAAAAAGAAAATTTTTTTTCGAAAAAAGGTTAATTAATTTTAAAAAAAAAAATAAAATTGCAATCATTGCTGAAATTAAAAAAGCAAGCCCATCTAAAGGAATGTTAAGGAAAAACTTTAATCCAATTAAAATTGCAAAAGAATACTATCATAATGGAGTTGCGTGCATCTCTGTTCTTACTGAAAAAAAATATTTCTTAGGTAATAAAAAATTTATCTCTGATATTAAACAAAGATTTCAAATACCATTACTATGCAAAGATTTTTTTATTGACCCTTATCAAGTTTATGAAGCCCACAAATTAGGAGCTGACTGTATTTTGGTATTAATAAAACAAACCAATAAAACTCTGGTTAGGGAGCTA
>JAYQRG010000009.1:0-42911 GCA_038146245.1 Candidatus Pelagibacteraceae bacterium
TATTCTCTTTCTCCGTGGGATCCAAAATCAAGACCTTCTGCAATTTCTTCTTTTTCACTTACTCTTAATCCACCAAGACCTTTAACGATCTGACAAATAATATAAGTTCCAACTAAAGAAATGAAAGCAACAGAAATAATTCCAATGATCTGAACCGAAGTTTGAGCACCAACAGTTACTTTTCCTAAACCTAAACCACCGAATGCTTCTGTAGCAAGTACACCTGCTAAAAGAGTTCCTAACATTCCACCCACTCCGTGAACTGCCATGACATCTAAACTGTCATCAATTCTAAATTTTTGTTTGATTAAAACAACGCTGTAATAACAAATTCCACCGGATAAGACTCCTAAGATTAATCCTCCCATAGGACCAATGTAACCTGATGCAGGGGTAACTGTTGCAAGACCTGCGATAGATCCTGTAATCATACCAACGATTCCTGGTTTTCCATTTCTAGACCAATCGATTAACATCCAGGTAACTGTTGCAGCAGATGCGCTGATGTGAGTGACAAGCACTGCCATAGCTGCGTTTCCGTTTGCAGCAAGTGCCGATCCACCATTAAATCCAAACCAACCTACCCAAAGCATTGCTGCTCCAATGGTGGAAAGAACTGGACTGTGTGGAGGTTCAATTCCTCCTGGAAATCTTTTTCTAGAGCCTAACATAATTACAATTACGATTGCTGAAACTCCAGCTGTGGTATGAACTACTAAACCACCTGCAAAATCTAAAACTCCCATTTTTGCAAGCCAACCACCACCCCATACCCAATGAGCAACAGGGGCGTAAACAATCAGTATCCATAAAACAGAAATAACTAACGCTGCAGAAAATTTAATTCTTTCCACATAAGCTCCTACAATTAGAGCTGGTGTAATAATTGCAAAAGTCATTTGAAATACGACAAATAAAACTTCTGGGATATCTCCAGTTAAACTTTTAACCGTAATACCTTTTAAAAATAATTTTGCGAAATTTCCAAAATATTTTTCCTCCCCGCTGAATGCGATGGAGTAACCACAAACAAACCATACAAGTGAAACTACAGCAGCAATTCCATAACAAAGTGCTACCGTAGAAATGATATTTCTAGATCGGACTAATCCTGCATAAAATAATGCAAGTCCAGGTAATGTCATAAATAATACTAAAACGCTTGAAGTTAGTATCCAAGCAGAGTTTGCAGCGTTCATTTTGTCTCCCTTTCGTTTAATAAAAAAAGGGGTTGTTCCAACCCCTTTTTTATCAATTAGTTAATTTTTAAACTTGTTCTCCATGCTGAGAAAGATCCAATCCATCTCTCTCGTGAGTTTCTGAGGCTCTAATTGGAAGAACCAAGTTTATAATTTTTAAAATAATATAAGTAACAATTGCAGTGTAGATAATGGTTATCCCAACACCAATGATTTGAAGTTTCACTTGAGCAAAGTTTCCTTCAATCCAACCTGATGTTCCACCAATACCTTTTAAAGCAAATACTCCTGTTAAAATTGCGCCTATGATTCCTCCTACTCCATGAATTCCAAATACATCCAAAGAGTCGTCGTATCCTAAAGCGTGTTTAATTTTTACAGAAGCAACGTAACAACCAATACCTGCGAACAATCCTATAAAGAAAGCGCCAGTAGGTCCTACAAAACCTGCGGCAGGAGTGATTGCTACTAATCCTGCAACTGCACCTGAAATCATTCCAAGTAGCGATGGTTTTTTTTCTTTTCCCATCCACTCAGAAAACATCCAAGAAAGTGCTGCTGTTGCTGTTGCAATTTGAGTAACTAGCATTGCCATTCCAGCACTGCCATTAGCTGCAAGCGCTGATCCTGCATTAAATCCAAACCAACCTACCCAAAGTAAAGAAGCACCAATTAAAGATAAGACAAGATTATGAGGTCTTGCTATCGTTTTTCTATTTCCAAGCACTAATGCTGCAACTAATCCTGCAATTCCACTATTAATATGAACTACAGTTCCTCCAGCAAAATCTAATACACCTAGTTTAGAAAGATAACCTCCTCCCCAAACCATATGACCAATAGGAGCATAGACGAATAAACTCCACAATAATGCAAAAAGAAATACTGCAGAAAAATTCATTCTTTCAACTATGGCACCACAAATTAGTGCGACTGTAATAATGGCAAAGGTTAATTGAAAAACAATAAATACCGATTCAGGGATGGTACCTGACAATGAGCCTGTACCAACATTTTTTAGTAACAATTTAGAAAGATCACCAAAAATTTTTCCCTCTCCAGCAAAAGTCAGAGAGTATCCCGCTACAAACCAAGTGATTGTTACAATACAACAAATCATGAAGGTTTGAGATACAGTTGAAATAATATTTTTTCTTCCAACTAAACCACCGTAAAATAATGCTACTCCAGGAATGCACATTAAAAGCACTAGAGCTGTACTTGTAAGCATCCATGCAGTATCACCAGTATTTAATACAACTTTTTCAGCTGAAAAAGCGATGTTAGTTTCAAAACCTATTAATAAAAAAGAAATGATAGGTAATAAAAATCTCATGATTATATCGCTTTATCTCCTTTCTCGCCTGTTCTGATTCTAACTACTGCAGATAAATTTGTTACAAACACTTTACCATCACCAATTTTTCCAGTTCTTGCAGTTTTAAGAATCGTTTCTAAAACTTTTTTGTAAGTTTTTCCTGATACGGCTACTTCTAGTTTTGTTTTTGGAAGAAATGCTACTTCGTATTCTGATCCACGGTAAAATTCCGTATGACCCTTTTGTCTTCCATACCCTTTTACTTCGGACATAGTGATCCCTTTGACGCCAATTTTATTCAAAGCCTGTTTTACGTTTTCGGCCTGTTCTGGCTTCACTATAGCGGTTATTAATTTCATAATGTTTTCTCCTGTTAAAATTTAATTTTTAAATAATCCAATCTGTTTGAATGGGTATAGGAGAGCTTGTAAAAATGCTTATGCTAATAATGAATAGCTGTTATAAAGCTTAGATATATTTTTACTATGAGTAGAAAAATTCTATTATTAATTGCAGTCGTATTACCTTTTGTAATCTATTTTATTTCCTGTCAGATAGCGAATAAAACTCCAAAGAAAGTTCCTATCGTTCTCTTATCTCTTATAAGTTTAATTCTTTTAGCTTTAACTCTTCTTTATATAAGATTTTGGTAAATAGCTAAAAACCCCATATTTTTCCTCATGAAATGAGACAAAGTTGGATTCGATTATCAATTTTTTTTTAAGTATACTCCGATTTTAATAATGAGTTACAACTACGACTTTAATTTCGACAAAGCATTACGATCTATAAAAAAAGAAGGTCGTTACCGAGTATTTAATAATATTACTAGAAAGCGTGGAGAATTTCCAAAAGCCATTTTTAATAATGAAAAAGGAATTACTTCCGATGTTACCATTTGGTGTTCTAATGATTATTTAGGAATGGGTCAGCACAACACGGTAATTGAGGCATTTGTAAATGCAGCTCACGCAGTAGGAGCTGGCGCTGGTGGAACAAGAAATATTTCTGGAACTTCTAACTATCATGTGGAACTTGAAAAAGAATTGGCGAACTTTCATGGAAAGGATGCATCTTTAATTTTTACAAGTGGTTACATTGCAAATGAATGTGCGTTAAGCACCCTTTCTAAATTTCTTCCAAATTGCACCGTTTATTCCGATGCAAACAATCATGCTTCCATGATTGCAGGGATTCGAAATGGACAGTCGGATAAAAAAATCTGGAAACATAATGATTTAGATCATCTTGAGAGTTTATTAAAAGACTCTAATCCTCAACATCCTAAAATTGTGGCTTTTGAATCTGTTTATTCCATGGATGGAGATTTTGCTCCTATTGGAAAAATAGTAGACCTTTGTAAAAAATATAATGCCCTTAGTTATTTAGATGAAGTGCATGGGGTTGGTTTATACGGAGAACATGGTGGAGGTCTTGCTCAAAAATTAGGTTTTGAAAAAGATATTGATATTATTGAGGGAACCCTTGCGAAAGGATTTGGACTGATGGGTGGGTACGTTGCATCCAAAGATAATATTATTGATGTGATCCGATGCTTTGCGCCTGGGTTTATTTTTACTACATCGATGCCCCCTAGTATTGCAGCAGCAGCTATTGCCAGTATTAGACATGTAAAGAATAATCATCAATTAAGAATTGATCTTCAAGACAGAGCCAAAAAATTAAAAAAAATGATGATGGAAAAAAATTTACCTATTCTTGAAAATGATAGTCATATTGTACCAGTTTTGGTCAAAGATTCTGTTAAATGCAAAGAAATATCGGATATCTTATTAAATGACTTTTCGATCTATGTTCAGCCTATTAATTATCCTACCGTTCCCAAAGGAACTGAAAGATTAAGATTTACTCCAAGTCCATTCCACGATGATGAAAAAATGAAATATTTAGTAAATTCACTAAATACCATTTGGAACGAGCTTAAATTAAGTAGAGCTGCGTAAGCAGTAGATTATTCACATACCAACACTGTTATTAATTTTTAAAACCTAAAGTTTAAATTTAGAGTCAAAAACAGAATCAAATAGAGAACGAATCATTTTTAATCACAAACTACTAACAGATTTGTACTTTGAATTAGAAACTTTAAAGATATTTAAATAGTAACTTGCGCTTTTTCTAAACGCTTTCTTTCGTGAGCTTGCAAATATTTTTTTCGAAGTCTTAAGTTTTTTGGTGTTACTTCTAACAATTCATCTTCATTGATATAAGCCATCATTTCTTCTAATGACATTCTTCTGGGTGGAGTTAATAGAATAAGCCCGTCGCTAGATACGGATCTGACGTTAGTGAGCTTTTTGCCTTTTAAAACGTTGATTTCTAAGTCGTTATCTCTCGTATGCTCTCCTACAATCATACCTTTATATACTTTGGTTTGCGGTCCAATGAACATCACTCCACGGTCTTGAAGGTTGAATAAAGCATAAGCAACTGCTTCTCCTTCATCAGTAGAGATCAATGCTCCATTTCTTCTTCCTTGAATATCTCCTTTGTAAGGTCCGTAAGAATGAAATACTCGGTTTAAAACTCCTGTACCTTTTGTTTCCGTTAAAAATTTACTTTGATAACCAATTAATCCTCTGGTTGGAGCTTTAAAAATAATCCTTTTTTTTGCCTGACCCGTATCCCTCATATCCATCATCTCTGCTTTTCTTTGGTTCATAGAGTCTATGACGGTACTTGAAAATTCTTCATCTACATCAATGGTTACTTCTTCATAAGGCTCAAGCTTTTCACCATTTTCAGTTCTAAATAAAACTTTTGGTCTTGAGACAGTTAGTTCAAAACCTTCTCTTCTCATGGTTTCAATTAACACTCCAATTTGAAGCTCTCCTCTTCCTCCGATTTCAAATGAATCTTTATTCTCGTTTTCTTTAAAAGTAATGGCAACGTTCGTTTCTGCTTCTGCTAAAAGTCTTTCTCTAATATTAGTAGAGGTTACTTTTTTTCCTTCCAGTCCTGAAAAAGGTGAGTCATTTACTGTAATTGTAACTGCCATCGTAGGAGGATCAATAGGAGTAGATTTTAATGGTTGATTGACTTCTATATGACAGATCGTGTCTGCAACAGATGCATCTTTTAAACCTGCGATACATACAATATCTCCAGCGTAAACGGTGTCGGTTGGTATTTTTTTAGTTCCTGAAAATGTAAATAGCTTGGTTAATCTTCCTTCTTCCACCATTTCGTTTTTTAAATTGATTGCTTTAACACGGTCATTCACCTTAGCTAATCCGTGCACTACTCTTCCTACTAAACAACGACCTAGATAAACATCCGAATGTAAAAGTGTAGAAAGCATTGCAAAAGGTTTTGCAAGATCCACTTCTGGCTCTTTCACGTGGATTAAAATTAAATCTAATAGAGGATGTAAGTTTTCTCTTTTGTCTTCTAAATTATAATTGCACCAACCATCTCTTCCAGATGCATATAAAACTGGAAAATCTAACTGTGCATCGCTTGCATCTAAGGCAACAAATAAATCAAAAATTTCATTAATCACTTCTTTTGGTCTGGCATCAGAGCGATCAATTTTATTAATAATAACAATTGGTCTTAAACCTTGTTTTAATGCTTTCGATAATACGAATTTGGTTTGAGGCATAGGACCTTCAGCAGCATCTACTAATAAGATTACGCCATCCGTCATATCTAAAATTCGCTCCACCTCTCCACCAAAATCAGCGTGGCCAGGAGTGTCTACAATATTAATTCTTACATCTTTCCAAATGATCGATGTCGGTTTTGCTAAAATAGTGATCCCTCTTTCTTTTTCGAGTTCACCAGAATCCATTAGTCTTTCGGAGACTTGCTGATTGTCTCTAAACAAACCACTTTGCTTCATCAAATTATCAATGAGCGTAGTTTTACCGTGGTCGACGTGTGCAATGATTGCAATATTTCTAAGCTTATAACTCATAAAAGGTGCCCTCTTTATACGAATTAAAATGAATTGCTAGGCTTAAATTATTTAAGATATTTAAATGCATATAATCATGCATTCTAGGAAATGAATTTATTTTTTAGAAATTTTAATTTCTGAATCTGTATTTGAATTAATTTGTCCGCTTACAAAACCAGATGCGGTTGCCAAAAAAACAAAAACAAAAAGTACAATTATTTTTTTCATGTTACATTTTTACATTTCAATTGTGGCACGAAAAAAAGCCAATTATGGCATTAAGAAGATTTTGAAACTTTAAGTTTCGTTGCAAAAAAAGCTGCGGCTAATCCAAAAAAACCTAAGAATGAGAAAGCATAAATCCAATTTGTATTTGTGGAAATTGGCTCATGATTGTTGGTCAAATCCAAAATCAAACCGAATGCTCCAGGGGTTAAAGATCCAAATCCAATTCCTAAAATAGAACGATAAGCGAGCGATCTTCCAAGGATATTTCTACTAGTGTTACTAGTTAAAGATGAAGTTAAAACATTTGAGTCTCCAATAGCAAAAAAACTATAAAAAATTCCAATCATTAATACTAAGATCCAATACCAATGAGATGTCCATCCAATCAAAAAAGATAAAAGAGCACTTGTGGCTGCAAAAAAGATAAGAACAATTTTATTGCCCAATTTATCTGAATAATAACCACTAATGATATTTGAAACTAATCCTGTAATATGAAGTAAGGCAGTGATTAGCACTGCTAAAATGATAGGATCGATATTGGCTTTACCTATCAAAACTATTCCTAAAAATACCGGAGTCCAAGTCCACATTCCAAATAGCTCGACACAATGAGCCATATAACCTTTGATTAGATTTTGGTTTTGAATACTTTGCTTTGCCATTTTAAATTTATTTCGAATTTTAAATTCTAATTTTTTACTCAAATCTTTTAATACGGCGTAATAAAAACAAAAAAGACCTATCGCGGTTAATACGGTACAAATAATAAATCCGTTTTTTGCGTTATAAAAATTTGAATAAATGAATGAAATCGACAACGATAAAGCGTAACCAAGTGATTGACCACCTAGCATGATACCCATGGCAAATCCTTTTTTATTTTTTGAAAATTTTTCCGAAACTAAAACCATAGAAGGTCCGTAGATCCCACCAGAGGAGCAGCCTAAAAGAAAATTAAAAAATAGGCCTGTATAAAAATCATTTGCAAAGTACGTAAAAAGAAGAGCAGAAATAAGATTAGCAAAGGAAGAAAATATTAAAATATGATTAGGATTTATAAAATCACAATAATAAGAGCTTAAATAAAGTGCAACGGCAAAACCTACTACTAAGCCTGTTTGAATCATACCTGCTTCGGTTGCGCTTAAATCCCAAATTTTAATGAGATGGGACATAGATCCTACGTACATAAAGAACGTGGAGGCGGTAAAAACCCTTCCTAAAAATATAAAGCTAATCCAGTTCCAATTAAAATCTTTTTTTAATTTTTCCATTTTGATAGAAATAATGATTTTAAAATTTTATAAATGAGTACATATCGTTTTTTATTAATTTTAGTATCATTTTTGTTATTAAGTGGAACCATGACTTTTTCAGCTGACAAATACCATCATCTACCAGATGGAACTTTTAGAAACGTGGAGGGAAGTCCTGAAAGAGATCCTAATATTAAATGGTCCTATTGGACATTTTACAATGAAAAACAAAAAATTAAATTTGAGGTTCCTAAAGATCATGTCATTCCAGAAAATGAAGTTTTAAAAAAGTTATCTTCGATGGGGGATGAAGATTATGTCATGTGGATTGGTCATGCTACTTTTTTAATGAAACTTGGAAAAGAAATTATTTTAACTGACCCTATTTTTTCTAAAAATGCGGGGCCGTTATTTTTAGGTTCGTACCGATACGTAGATCCTGCAATCCAGTTAAAAAATGTGCCCAAAACTTCTTTAATATTAGTCACACATAATCACTACGATCATTTGGATTCGGAGACTATTTTTAACTTTTCCTACAAAGATACAAAAGTTTTAACCCCACTAAAAGTATCTGGTCTTTTTAAATCAAATAGTTTTAAAAATATTAGTGAACTAGACTGGTACGACACGTATCAGCATAATGATCTTAAAATCACATTGCTACCAGCGATTCACTGGAGCAAGCGGACACCTTTTGACACGAATGAAAGTTTATGGGGAAGTTATCTGATCGAATACAAAGGAAAGAAAATATTCTTTGCCTGCGATACTGGATTTGGCAATGTTTACAAAGATCTAGGCAAGAAGTTTGGGCCCATTGATCTTCTTTTTATTAATATTGGTGCGTATGATTTTAGGCCGATGTTTAATAAATCCGTTTACCATACTACTCCCGAAGAGGCCTTAGAAATCGGAAGAATGCTAAATGCAAAAAAAGTTGTAGGTATGCATTGGGGAACTTTTATTTTATCTTTAGAACATCCTTTTGAACCACCAGTAAGATTTAAAAAAGCAACTGCTAAAACAGGTTATCAGGAAAAAGACGCTATTCTTTTCAAAATTGGGGAAATAAAAAAATTAGACGATATACTTAAATAATAACGGGGAAAATTTCCCCGTTATTATTGACTAATTAACTTCTAGGAGACAACTCTTAAAGCTGCTTTTTTCTTTTCATCGAAAAACTGTTCGTCTTCGGTTGAACCTTTTAATGCAGTAGTTGATGAATTTCCTGCACTTAAGATATTTGCGATTTGATCAAAGTAAGATGCGCCAACTTCTCTTTGGTGTTTAGCTGCAGTATATCCTTGAGATTCTGCGGCAAACTCTTGTTGTTGCAATCTGGAATAAGCTAGCATTCCTTCTTTTTTGTACTGTCTTGCTAAATCAAACACCGCATAATTTTGTGCGTGGAAACCGGCAAGAGTAATGAACTGGAATTTATATCCCATTTCACCAATTTTTTCTTGGAAGTCTAACATTTCTTTATCAGATAAATATTTTTTCCAATTGAAAGATGGTGAGCAGTTATATGCTAAAATCTTTCCTGGGAATTTTTCATGAATAGCTTGTGCAAATTCTTTTGCTTCCGCTAAATCAGGTTTTGCAGTTTCGCACCAAATCGCATCACAATATGGAGCATAAGCTAAACCTCTAGAAATGGCTTGTTCTAGACCTGGTCTAACATAATAAAAACCTTCTGCAGTTCTCTCGCCCGTTAAAAACGGTTGATCGTTCTCATCCACATCGCTAGTTAATAATTTAGCAGCATTGGCATCGGTTCTTGCAAATATACAAAGAGGAACATCCATAACATCTGCAGCTAATCTTGCAGATTTTAAATGTTTAATTGCATTTTGAGTTGGAATTAAAACTTTTCCTCCCATGTGGCCACATTTTTTTTCTGCAGCTAACTGATCTTCAAAGTGAGCACCTGCTGCTCCTGCTTTAATAAATTTTTTAGTTAGTTCAAATACGTTTAAGGGTCCACCAAATCCTGCTTCGCCATCCGCAACGATTGGCATTTGATAATCTACCATTTTTGTTGGATCCATTTTTCCTTCCGTAAACTCCATATGCTGAACCTGATCCGCTCTCATTAAAGCGTTGATCATATTTTCTACTAATTTTGGTGCGCTATCATAAGGGTATAAACTTTGGTCTGGATACATATCTCCTGCGGAATTCGCATCGGCAGCAACTTGCCATCCAGATAAGTAGATAGCTTTTAGCCCAGCTTTCGCATGTTGAACCGCTTGGTTACCTGATAAGCTTCCTAATGTATTAACGTATTTTTCGTTATTTAATAAATTCCATAATTTTTTAGATAATTTTTTTGAGGTAGTATATTCGACATCAAAAGTACCTCTTAATTTTTGAACATCATTTTCTGTGTAATCTCTTTTTATTCCTTTAAACCTATCCATACTTTTTCTTTACTCCTTCTATTTGATTAATTGGTTGTTTCTAAACTGCTCTAATTTTTCGCTCTAAATCTTTAATAAAAGACTCGCCTGACTTATAAAGTTTTGTTGCTAGATTTTTCATCACTTTTGTTTCGTAATCATACATAGTTTTATAAGTCTCAGTATTAGATGTTTCATTGTAGCAATCGTCATCGAAAGTAACGCAATTGCTTTCTATTCTGTGTTTTTCTCTTTTTGTCATTTGAATCTCCTTTTAAATTTACAATATTTACAATATGAAAATTAATCAATAAAATACCTTATTTTACTTGTAAAACATGTAAATTTTTGTCATAGTATATTTTACTATATGTAAATTTTGTAAATTTATGAAAAGTCAAATTGGATTTAAAATTAAAAATGAAAGAAGAAAAAAGGGTATTTCTCAATCAGAAATGTCAGGAAAATTAGGCATTTCTTCAAGCTATTTAAACCTTATTGAATCTGGAAAACGTAATGTAAATGTAGATCTTTTACTAAAAGCATCAGAGTTTCTAGAAATCGATCTTAAAGATCTCTCTAAAAAGGAAGATGCAAATCTATATCACGATGTACTAGAGTTGTTAGGTGAAAATATATTTGAAGATTTAGATATTACAAATTTAGAGGTAAAGGATCTTGCAAATAACAGTCCTTTAGTAGCAAAAGCATTAATTAGACTTGGAGATTTTTATAAAAAACAAAATAAAGAAATTTATTCGAAAATTGAAAGTATTTCAGAAGATAATATTAAAAGTTTAAAATCTACTTTCCCAGGAGAAGTAGTTGCGGATTTTTTACAAGATAACAAAAATTATTTTCCAGAACTAGAAGATTATGCTTCTAAAGTTTTTAAATCCATAAATCAAAAAAATAGAGCAAGACATGTTTTACTTTTGGACTATTTAAAAGATAAACATAAAATTGAAGTTATTGATATTGTTCCTAGCGAAAAAGAAAATTTTACAAAAAAATTTGATGAAAGTGCTAAAAAACTTTACTTATCAGATTATTTAACTTTAGAGACAAAAAAATTATACGTTGCTTACCAAATTGCTCAAATGGAAGCGATGGATATTATTAATAAGTACTTAGAAAGCTACCCTTTTCAAAATGAGGAATCTAAAAAATTAACAACAATATCTCTTACTAACTATGCAGCGGCTGCAATGCTAATGCCTTACAATCTTTTTCATGAGGCATGCTATAAGCATCGATATGATTTAGAATTATTACAACATTCGTTTGCAACTTCATTTGAACAAGTGGCTCACCGAGTAACTTGTTTACAAAATCCAAAACTAAAAGGAATTCCATTTCATATGCTACGAGTAGATATTGCTGGTAATATTTCTAAAAGATTATCTCTTTCAGGAATTCAAATCCCTAGATATGGCGGGGCTTGTCCAAGATGGAACATTCACTCCGCATTTATTACTCCTGGAAAAATTCAAGCAGCTTTATCTAAAATGACAGATGGAGAAAGATATGTATGTATTGCGCGAACGATTGAAAAAGGTATTGGTCGCCATGGTGTGTATCGTAGCATTGTAAGTATTGGTCTTGGTTGCCAAGTTAAATATGCAAAAGATTTTGTTTATTCGGATCAGCTTAATTTGAATGATGATAAAGCTGCAATTCCGATTGGAGTAAACTGTAGAACTTGTACAAGAGTGGACTGCCAACAACGCGCATTCCCACCTTTAAATAAAAGCTTTAAAATTGATTTAAATAAACGTGGCGTTTCAGTTTACGTAAGTGAATAAGGATTTTAAAGTTTTTCAAAAAACCGTTTTTAACTGTAAGAAATGCCCAAGATTAGTTAGTTTTAGAAAAAAAATTTTAAAAAAAAAAAGAAAATCGTATGCCCATGAAGATTACTGGGGCAAACCTGTTACAGGTTTTGGAGATCTAAATGCTAAATTACTTTTAGTTGGTTTGGCTCCAGCTGCCCATGGCGCAACAAGAACTGGTAGAATTTTTACTGGTGATAAATCAGCTGAATTTTTATATCAGTGCCTTTACAAAGTTGGTTTAGCTAATCAGCCTACTTCAACCCATAGAAAAGACGGCTTAAAACTTAATAAAACTTATATTACTGCTGCTTTAAAATGTGTTCCTCCAGGAGACAAACCTAATCCGATAGAACTAAAAAATTGTTCTAAATTTTTTGATCAAGAATTAAATTTTTTATTAAAAGTAAAAGTAATAGTTGCTTTAGGAAAAGTAGCTTTTGATGCTTGTATTAAATTTTTTAAGCAAAACTATCATCTGGAAGGTAAATTTCTATTTGGACATGATGTTGTTTACCAAGTTGGAAATAAATATCTCTTAGGTTGCTATCACCCATCTCCAAGAAATGTAAATACGAAAAGAATTGATCATCAGAAAATGACTGCTTTGTTTAAAAAAGCGATAAAAATATCTAACTAAGATATCTAATAATAATTACGATTAAAATAGAAGTAACTATTCCACTTAAACTCATCGCTAGAGCAGCAAATACACCTGCTTTTTTATTTTTACTCATAGCTCTTGCGGTCCCTATACCGTGACTTGTAAGACCAATCGCAAAACCTCTAGCTGTCATATCTTTTACTTTTATGTAATCTAGAACAAAGGGAGCAATCGATGCCCCTATAATTCCGGTAGTAACGGTTATGATGGCTGTAAGAGTTGGAACGCCTCCTATCACTTCTGATATACCCATGGCTATAGGTGCAGTTACAGATCTTGGAAGCATCGTATAAATCATCTGTTCGCTTAAACCAAAAATCGATGAAAAAAAATATGTAGATGTGATTGCAACAATAACTCCTACAACTACGGTTATAAAGATACTTAATCCTTCTTCTATAATTAAACTAAGTTGATTATAAATTGGAACGGCTAAAGCAACGGTAACAGGTCCCAACATAAAATGAATAAATTGAGCGCCCTGAAAATATCTTTGATAATCTACTTTAAAAGTAATTAGACAAAATGATACGATAAAAATACTTATCGCAACTGGATTGAGCAAAGGATTTAAATCAGATTTTTTATAAATAAAATTTCCAAAAATATAAGCTGCAATCGTTAAGGTTAGCCAAAAAAGTGGTTCCGCTTGGAGATAAACCCAAACCTTATAAAGTCTTTCAATCTCAATCATTTTTTAGATTTCATATCTTTATTAATTTTTTCCATAAGTTTTGCAGTAATTACTAAGGTGATAATCGTACTTAAAAAAATAACTGCTAAAATTTGCAGAATGTTTTTTCCAATATAATTAATATGCATAATCACTCCAACCCCGATAGGAATAAATAAAAGTGGAAGATAATTAATAATTTGATTTGAAGTTTTGATTAAATTTTCTTTACTAATTTGAATTGGTTTTGATCGAATTTTTTTTAATAATATTAATGTGATAAAAAATAATATTAAACCAATAACAGGTCCTGGAATTACCAAATCAAAATATTTTTGAAACACTTCCCCAACTAGCTGGTATAAAAAAATAATTAATATGCTTTGAAGCATTTAATCAATTTGCGATGATACGAATTCCCAATTTACAAGTTTTTCAACGAATGCTTTTAAATAATCTGGTCTACGATTTCTATAATCTACATAATAAGAATGTTCCCACACATCACAACCAAGAATTGGTTTCATATTGTTTACTAACGGGTTTGAAGCGTTTGCAGTTTTAGTTACAACTAATTTTCCATTATTAATCGCTAACCATGCCCATCCAGATCCAAATTGTGTCACTCCGGCTTGAATAAATTCTTCCTTAAATTTATCTACACTACCAAAATCAGAGATAATTTTTTTCTCTAATTTACCTGGTAATTTTCCACCCCCATTTGGTTTCATACATTTCCAAAAAAGGATGTGGTTCCAGTGCTGACCAGCATTATTAAAAATTCCTGCTTTTGAATTATCGTTTGCTGTTTTTTTAACAATATCTTCCAAAGAAGCTTTTTCTAAATCTGTTCCTTTAACTAAATTATTTAAATTCGTAATATAGGTTTGATGGTGTTTTCCATGATGTAGTTCTAATGTTTCTTGAGACATCACTGGAGCTAAGGCATTTAATCCGTAATCTAATTTGGGAAGTTCAAAACTCATATTTAAGTTATATGTTTATCTTACAATATTTTCAAGTTTACCAATGGGTTGAATTTCAACTTTTACCTTATCACCTGATTTTAAAAATTTCGCTGGCTCAAATCCTATTCCAACTCCGGAAGGTGTTCCGGTTGCGATGATATCACCTGGAACCAGTGTCATTGTTTTAGTAATCGTTTCAATTAAATAGGGAATATTAAAAACCATATCTTGAACAATTCCATGTTGTCTTTGTTCTCCGTTTACGAATGTTTTTAATTCAACTTTATTGATATCTTTAATTTCATCTTGAGTAATAATAGACGGACCCATCGGGCAATAAGTATCTGGACTTTTTCCTAAAAACCACTGTTTGTGATTGTTTTGCATTTTTCTAGCGGTTACGTCATTTAAAATGGTATAGCCAAAAATAATATCAAAGGCTTTTGATTGAGAAATATTTTTAGCTTCTTTTCCAATGATAACTGCAAGTTCACCTTCGTAATCAGTGCTGTTCGTTGGATCGTTTTTTAATTGAATGGCTTCATTCGGACCAATGACGGAAGTCGTTGCCTTTGTAAAAATAATAGGTTGTTCTGGTACAGTATTAGGGCTTTGTAAAGTGCTGTAGCTTGATTTTTGCACTTCTTTTGCGTGCTCTGCATAATTTTTTCCAACACAGATAATGTCTCTTACCGGAACAGGAATAGGGGATAAAATTTTTACCTGCTTATGGGTATAATGAATTTTTTTTTGTTTTATTATTTTTTTTAGTTGTGGAAGAATTTTTTTATAAGAACAAATGACTTCCACCATGGTCTTTGGAAAAGCTTTGTTTGCTTTTGCTAAATCAATAATTCCTTTACCCGGTAATTCTAAACCAACCTTGGTATCTTTTTTTATTTGAAAAGTTATAAATCTCATATTTTTTTAATGATATTTTTTAAGTCACCCAAGATATCATTTATATTTTCAAGACCAATATGAAATCTTAACAATGTTTCATTATTATCTAAATATTTGAATTTTCTATCACCAATGGAAGCTGGGATAACCATGCTTTCATAACCTCCCCAACTATAACCTTTGACAAAGATCTTTGAGCTATTGATCGCGCTATATATTTTTTTTTTATTTGTGTTTAAAAAAGCGACACCTAACAAACCTGTTCTTCCCTTATAGTACTTCTTCCAGTTTTTATAATTTGTATCAGAACCAACTGGGTAAAATATTCTGCTAACTTTTTTTTGTTTTTTTAAAAACTTACAAACTTTTAATGTATTCTCCTCGTGTTTTTTTAATCGAATATCCAAAGTTCTTATTCCTCTAATGCACAAATAAGCATCGTCTGGTGATACATGGTAGCCTAATACTCGGTAAGTTCTCATCATATTGGCAGCGTACTTTTTATTAAATGCAACGCTCCCAATTAATATATCGGAGTGTCCAGATAAATATTTGGTACCAGCAGTAATGGAAAAATCAAAACCAAAATTTATAGGTTTAAATAGCATGGCTGTTGACCAAGTATTATCGATAACACTTATAACTTTTTTAGATTTAGCAATAGATAGAAGCTTGTTTAAATCTTGAAACTCAAAAGTATGGCTACTCGGATTTTCAACAAATAAAATTTTAGTTTTTTTTGTAATTAAACTTTTAAGATTGTCTAAGTTTCTTGGGTCATAATAAACTACATTTACATTATATTTTTCTAGAAAGTTCGAAATAGCTTTCGATGGATAGTAAGCGCTATCGGTAATAAGAATTTCATCTCCACTTTTGCAATTAGCGATAATCGTTAGAGCAATTGCAGCTAGTCCAGAGGGGCATGTTAAAACATATTCTGATTTTTCAAGCTTTTTTAAAATATAATCTAATTGCAGATTAGTAGTGGTGCCTACTCTACCGTAGTGATGATTTTTTTTATTTTCTTTTAAAATATTTTTTTCAGAACTGTATAATTTTTCTATTTTATCATAAAAAATAGTAGATGCTCGTACGATGGATGGGTTCACTGATCCATAGGTATCGTCTTTCCCAAGAAGAATATTATTTGTTTCGTCTTTATATTTTTTCATTTTTTTATATATCTTTTTTTAATAAAAAAATTTGTAATAATCACCATCAATCCAAGGGCCAAAAGAGGAAAGAAAATTTCAGGAGAAAATAATAAATTAAAATTTAATTCTTTGTCAGCCTGAATTGCGTTAGCAAAACCTCCTACAATATTTACTGCGATGGTAATCGGAATGGCTTCGCCTAAGAGGGTTGCCCAAAAAACATTTTTAACTTTCATGTCAAACAACACTGGTAATAAACCTTTTACTTGAGCTGGAATTCCTGGAATTACTCTTATAAAAAAATAATAACTAAATTCATTTTCATTTATATTTTTTTTAATTTTTGGGTAATGTTTATTCAAATATTCTACGATAAAATTTTTGAAAAAATAATTAGCAAACAAATAAAGTAGACTTGTACCAATTGCTAAAGATAAAGTAGTTAAAATTGAACCCCACATAACCCCGATAGCAAATCCCGCAAAAATTACTAATGGTGTACCAAAACCTAATAAAAAAAACCAAAGAATAGCAAAAAAGAAATATACGATAGCGATAGATGAAAAGTACTGATCTCGAAGCTCATAAATATGTTTTTTATTAGCAATTAAATACTCTGTGCTTAAAAAAGTTCCTTGCCCAAAATAAAAAAAGGCAACTACTACTGCTAAAACAATCAAAGCATAGAAAGTGCCTATAAAAATTTTTATTTTTAAATTGTTTTCCATATTATTTTAAATGATTATTTACCCTGTACATCTTACTTTCTATTACTTATAAAGGCTATTTTTAAAATAATCATGAAAAGAACATATCAACCAAGTCGAAAAGTTAGAAAAAGAAGACACGGATTTAGATCTAGAATGTCTACTAAAGGTGGTAGAAAAGTTTTAGCTAGAAGAAGATTTAAAGGTAGAAAAAAACTATCTGCTTAATCGCAAATAATGTCCTCTACATCACTGGTTTTCAAAACTCTTAAAAATAACATTGAGTTTAAAGAAGTATTATCTTCCAAAAAAATTGATTCGCAATATTTTACTATTTTTTGCAAAAAGATTTCTAATTTAGAAAATCAAAATATAATCAATCTTAGTTGTGTTGCCCCTAAAAAATTAGGAACTGCAGTTCGAAGAAATAGAATAAAAAGAAGACTAAAAATGGCAGTGCGACATGCCATCAAAGATTTGAGTTCAAATTTTAATCATGATTATAAGTATGCAATTTTTGGAAAATCAAAAATGTTTACTGAAAAGTTTTTGGTTATAGTAGAAGAGTTAAAAAAAAAACTTAACTTTTAATTATGAAACTTTTCAGTCAATTTTTTTCAAGCCTACTGATTTTAATCTTAAAACTCTATAAGTATTTAATATCTCCTCTTTTAGGCAGTAATTGCAGATTTTTACCAACATGTTCTGATTATTTTATGGAATCTTTACAAAAAAAAGGTTTTTTATTTGGTTGTTATTTAGGTATTAAAAGGATTTTAAAATGTCATCCAATTAAATTTTTGGGGGGCGGATCTGGTTATGATCCAGTAGAGAAAAAAACAAATGGAAAATAGAAACGTCATATTAGCTGTAGTTCTGTCCACAATCATTTTAATTTTTTGGCAAGTGGTTTATGTTGATCCTGAATTAAAAAAACAAGAAACACAAAAACAAGTTCAAACAACTGAAACTGTTAAAAATAACGAGGATAAACCTCAGGCTCCTCAAATTAAAAGTCCTGAACCTCAAGTAAAAATAACTAGGGAAGAATCTCTAAAAAAAACAAACAGAATAATTTTAGAAAACAAACATTTAAAAGGAAGTATATCTCTTAAAGGGGCTCTGATTGATGATGTTGAGTTAAAAAAGTATACCGAACAACTAGATCCAAAAAGTAAAAAAGTTATTATTTTAAATCCAAAAACATCCGAGGATCCTTATTATATCGAGACAGGTTGGGCTACCTCTAACAAATTATTAGTTCCCAACAATGAATCTAATTGGGTAGTAAAAAACAACCAAGTTCTCACTCCAAGCTCTCCTGTAATTTTGGAGTGGAATAATAATCAAGGCTTAATTTTTTCAAAAAAATTTGAAATTGATGATGAATACCTAATTACTGTTACAGAAAGCATAAAAAATAATACTAATAATAAAATTGATTTATTTTTATATTCTCAAATAAATAGAAACATAAAACCTTTTGTGCAGGGTTTTTATATTTTGCATGAAGGTCTACTGGGCGTTGTTGATGATGTTTTAAAAGAGGAAAAATATGATGATTTAATAAAAAAGAAACAAACCTTTAAGGGATCAAATGGGTGGTTGGGTATTACAGATAAGTATTGGCTAACTACTATTATTCCTTCAGCAAATAAAAAATTTAATGCAGAATTTTTATATAACCAAGGCTTTAAGGTAAATTATATTATTACCGATCCAACCACCGTGGATCCTGGAAAGTCTAATTCTATTTCAAATAAAATCTTTGTTGGTGCAAAAGAAGTTGCTGTTATTGATCAGTATTCAAAAAAAGAAAAAATTAATAAATTCGATCTAGCAATTGACTGGGGTTGGTTTTATTTTTTTACTAAACCTTTATTCTTTTTTATTGATTACTTATTTAAACTCTGCGGAAATTTTGGCTTAGCGATCGTAATTCTTACGACGGTCATAAGATTATTATTTTACCCTCTAGCTAACTACTCATTTAAATCGATGGCAAAAATGAAAGCTGTTCAACCAGAGCTGCAAAGATTGAAGGATCTTTACAAGGACGATAAGCAAAAAATTCAGATAGAAATGATGAATTTGTACAAAAGAGAAAAAATTAATCCTTTATCTGGTTGTTTACCTGTTTTAATTCAAATTCCATTCTTTTTTGCAATTTATAAAATGTTATTTGTAACCATTGAGATGCGACATGCTCCATTTTTTGGTTGGGTAAAAGATTTATCAGCGCCAGATCCAACTACTCTATTTAATTTATTTGGCCTAATGCCTTGGTCAGTTCCTACTTTTTTAATGATAGGAGCATGGCCAATAATGATGGGGATTACAATGTGGATACAGCAAAAGCTAAACCCTGCTCCCGCGGACCCTATACAAGCAAAAATATTTGCTTACTTTCCATTTGTGTTTACAATTTTATTAGCATCCTTTCCTTCGGGTCTAGTCATCTATTGGACTGTTAATAACCTTCTTACTATCGCTCAACAATACGTGATTACCAAAAAAACAACTGTTAAAACTGTTTGATGGACATTAAACAATTTTGGCCAAAAGAAGCTCCAGACCTAAGCGAAGCAAAACTTTATATTGATTACTATCATAATAAAAAAGTTATTTTAAAGTATGGTGGTCAAGTGATGGCAAGTGATCAACTTTCCAAAGCTTTTGCTCAGGACGCAGCTATTTGTAGATTGCTGGGTATACAAACAATTGTAATTCATGGTGGTGGACCTCAAATTAAAAAAAAACTTGAAGCTAATAATCTAGAAAGCAAATTTATTCTAGGTTTAAGAGTAACGGATGAGCATGTAATAAAAATAGTAGAAGAAGTATTATTAAATGAGATTAATCCTGATTTAGTAAATACGATAAAATCTTTTGGAAGTTTAGCAGAGCCTGTTACTGCTAGAAATAATAATGTTTTAAAAATTAAAAAAGCAAAAAATCCTGAATTAGGATTTGTTGCAGATCCAGAAGAAGTAAATACCAAAAGACTGCAAAAGATAATTGATAAAAAAATAGTGCCAGTCATTGCACCCCTTGGCTTAGATAAGAAAAATCAAGTCTATAATATTAATGCGGATACTGCCGCAGGAACGATTGCTCAAAAAATTGAAGCTGAAAGACTTTTGCTTATGACGGATGTTCCTGGAGTTAGAGATAAAAATGGAAATTATATTTCTAAACTGACAATTCGTGAAGCTCAAAATTTAATTGAGGATGGCACGATTACAGGAGGAATGATCCCAAAAATTCAAACCTGTATTGAAGCAGTAAAAAGTGGGGTTGGAGGAGTTGTAATAATTGATGGAACAAAAAATCATGCAGTTTTATTTGAATTATTTACTAACGAAGGTGCTGGAACTTTAATAGTAGAATGAATAAACTTTCAGATATTCAATATTGGATCTTCGATTTAGATAATACTCTCTACTGCTCTTCCACAAATGTTTTCGGAAAAATTGATAAAAAAATGTGCGAATACATTATGGAAAAATTAAATGTATCCAGACAGGAGGCTCTAAAAATAAAAGATCAATACTTTCATGAACACGGAACAACTCTAAACGGATTAATGCAAAAACATAATATAGATGCCACTCACTTCTTAGAGTTTGTTCATAATATTGATTACGATTTTCTTAAACATGATGAAATGCTTAACCAAGCAATTAAAAAACTTCCTGGAGAAAAAATTATATTTACTAATGGCTCAAAAAAACACGCCATTCGAGTGATTGAAAAACTAGGAATAGATAGTAATTTTGAAAAAATATTTGATATTGTAGATTCTGATTACATTCCGAAACCAGATATCAATCCCTACAAAAAACTTATTTCAACATTTAAAATCCAATGTTCTAAAGCAATTTTATTTGATGATATTGCTAAAAATTTGGAACCTGCTCATGCTTTAGGAATGAGAACAGCATGGGTTGAAAATAACGATCCGTACTGCAGAAAAGGTTTTGATAGTTCTCATGTACATTATAGGGTAAAAAATCTTAAAGACTTTTTGTTAGAAACAAATAAAATAATAAGCTGATCATGGAAAATATTATAAATCAAGCATGGGAAAAAAGAGAACAGATTAACTCAACATCCGATAAAAAAATTATAGATACTATCAATCAAGTACTTCAAGAATTAGACCAAGGAAAAATTAGAGTTTGTGAAAAAAAAAATAAAGAATGGGTTACTCATCAATGGATCAAAAAGGCAATCTTACTTAGCTTTAGAACGAATGAAAATTTTACATTAGAAGGACCTTATGCAACATGGTTTGATAAAGTCAGAGGTAAAACTGCTGGCTGGACAAAAGATCAACATTTAAAAACAGGTTTTAGAATGGTTCCTAATGGAGTAATTAGAAAATCTGCTTTTATCGGAAAAAATGTTGTGCTTATGCCAAGCTTTGTAAACGTTGGTGCTTACGTTGATGAAGGTACAATGATTGATACATGGTCTACAGTTGGTTCGTGCGCTCAGATCGGAAAAAATTGTCATATAAGTGGAGGTGTCGGAATCGGTGGTGTGCTTGAACCGCTTCAGGCAAATCCAGTAATAATTGAGGACAATTGTTTTATTGGAGCAAGATCTGAAGTTGCGGAAGGTGTTATTGTGGGTGAAGGTTCGGTTTTATCCATGGGGGTTTATATCGGTGCTTCCACTAAAATTTATGACCGAGAAACAAAAAAAGTTTTATATGGAAAAGTTCCTCCTTACTCTGTTGTAGTTGCTGGTAATTTGCCAAGTGAAAAAGATCCAAAAGGCCCAGGACTTTACTGTGCTGTCATTGTAAAAAAAGTGGATGAGAAAACTAGAAGCAAAACTTCAGTGAACGATCTTTTAAGGGATTAATTTCATGAGTAAAACTTTTGATGAAATCAAAATTACTCAAGAACTAATTAAAAAAAAAAGCATCACGCCAAAAGATGATGGTGCTATAAAATTAGTAGCAAGCTATTTAAGTAAAATTGGATTTAAATGTAAAGTTTTGAAATTTAAATCTAAAGACTCTCCAGAAATACTAAATCTATATGCTAGAATAGGAAATAAAAGTCCTAATTTCTGTTTTGCTGGTCACACTGATGTCGTTCCAGTTGGAAGTACAAAAGGTTGGTCGGTAAACCCTTTCGCTGGTCAAATAAAAAATGGATATCTCTATGGTAGAGGTGTTAGTGATATGAAAGGTGGAATCGGCTGTTTTATAGCTGCAACTCATGACTTTTTAAAACAAAATAAAAAATTTAATGGGTCTATTAGTTTTTTAATTACTGGAGATGAAGAAGGAGTTGCGATCAACGGTACAAAAAAAGTTGTTGAATTTCTTAAAAAGAAAAAAGAAAAAATCGATTTTTGTTTAATTGGTGAACCTACCAACCCTAACAAACTTGGAGATATGATGAAGATCGGCAGAAGAGGAAGTTTCACAACTCATATTACTTTAATTGGCAAACAAGGGCATATTGCTTACCCTCATAAAGCTATAAATCCTATTACCCCTTTAATTAAAATTTTAGGATATTTAAAAAGTAAACCTTTAGATCGTGGAACTAAAAACTTTCAGCCATCCAACCTTGAAGTATCAAGTATTAATGTAGATAATACTGCCGACAACGTTATACCTGAAAAAGCAATTGCCTCTTTTAATATTAGATATAATGACCGACACAATTTTAATTCTTTGAAAACAAAAATTACCAGTGTGGTTAAAAATTTTTCAAAAAGATTTGATTGTAAGTTTGAACTAAAATTTATTGGAACAGGAACGTCTTTTTTAACTAAACCAAACAAAAAAGTATTATCTATACAAAAAATTATAAAAAAAGTTACAAATCAAAAAAGCATCCTTTCTACAAGTGGGGGTACCTCGGATGCCAGATTTATCAAAGATATTGCGCCTTCTGTTGAGTTTGGTTTGGTTGGAAATACTATGCACCAAGTAAATGAAAGAACTTCATTACTCGAGCTTAAAAAATTAAAATTGATATATAAAAAAATTCTAGAAGATTTTTTCAATTGAAAACTGGCATAGTTACTACAGATTCTTATCAAAATCATGATACTGGTCCTGGACATCCGGAACGAGTAGATCGTGTTGTAGTAGTAAATAAAAAACTCAATGAATTAAAAGATAAAGTGGAATGGATTAAACCAGCCAAATTAGATTTAAATCTTTTATCGCTTGCCCACAAAAAAGAATATTTAGATAATTTAAATAAATTATTTCCTAAAAGCGGAATTCAATTTTTAGATGGGGATACGATTGTCTCACCCGGATCAAAACAAGCCGCCATGGATTCGGTGAGTTCTATCATCACAGCTATTGATCAGATAGAAAATAAAAAAATTAAAAACGCTTTTTGCTCTACACGACCTCCAGGACATCATGCAGAAAGTGATAAGGCTATGGGTTTTTGTATTTATAATAATGTAGCAATTGGTGCCATGTATTTATTAACTAAATATAAATACCAAAAAGTGGCAATCATTGATTTTGATGTCCACCATGGAAATGGGACTCAAGAAATTTTTTATAATAATAAACAAGTTTTGTATATCTCGTCCCATCAATTTCCTTTTTATCCCGGAACCGGATCTAAATCTGAAACTGGAAAATATAATAATATTTTTAATGTACCCCTTCTAGCTGGTTCGAATGGAAGAGATTTTTTTGCTGCTTACGAAAATGTTTATCAAAAATTAAGAGAATTTAAGCCAGAATATATTTTGTTATCAGCTGGATTTGATGCCCACGAAGATGATCCTTTGGCTCAAATTAATTTAACTTCGGATGATTTTTACAAACTAACATGTAATTTACGTAAAATGGCTAAAGATATCTGTAATGGTAAATTAGTTTCTATATTAGAAGGTGGATACGATCTTGACGCACTTAGAGACTCGGTTTTTTTACATGTAAAAGCTTTAATGGAGAGTTAATTTTTTTTCTTAAACAGATCTTCTATCTTAGTTCTATCTTGTTTTTTTGACTCTATTTTTTGCTTTAGTACTTCGATTTTATTTTTATATTCATTAATTAATTCTTCGATTTCATGAATACTTAACTCATCTAACTTAATATCTTTTTCCTTTTTTATTAGATCTTCTTCTTCCATTTAGTGACAGCTTTGTTTAAATTTCTTTAATCTCCAATAATTGTATGGCCAAGGAGTTACAAATCCAACTGCTAACATAATTGGAATAACCCACCAGACAATTACTGCTCCGCCAGTTAGATAATAATCAGTTAAATTCATAGTTACTTCCATGGAAATCATAGAAATAAAACTCATACCTATTGCTGTTTGAAATGCTTTTTTAAAATCAAAATTTTGTCTCATTAAAATTAAAGTCTCTAAAATAATGCTAGTAATTAATCCGTTTATAATTGCTAAAATCATGATCCCCAAAACTGGAAATGGTATTTTAGTTAATTGAAAAAATAAAATTGTGCCAAAATCACCAATCGAGCAACCTAATAAACACCAAGCGGTATTTTTTGCGCTCCTGTTCCAAGTATGTTTACAGTGCCAATGAAAACTATTTTGAACTGCTTCCATATTAATATTCTATATTTATTAAATAGAGACCACAAGCAGGCGCGGGAGCTGCACATTGAGTACGGTCTTTAGATTCCAAAGCTTTTTTAAGCTGAGCTAGATCCCATTTCTTCTCTCCTACTAATTTTAAAGCTCCAACCATAGAGCGTACCTGATGCTGAAGAAAAGATTTAGACTTAATGATATACGATATTTGTTCATCATTTTTTATAACCTCAGAATATTCTACAGTTTTGATGGGAGATAGTGCTTCACAAGAACTAGCTCTAAAAGTTGAAAAGTCATGAGTCCCTAAAAAAAATTTAGCTGCTTTTTGCATAAGACTTACATCTAGAGGAGCTCTCACATGCCAAGCTTTATTTTTAGATAATACTAAAGGAGAAGTACGATTTATAATTTTATATTCATAGGTTCTTAAATTTGCATCTTTTCTGGAGTCAAATTTTACATCTACTTCTTCAATTCTGATAATGCTTATCATTTTATCTTTTAAAATATGATTAATTCTTAATTTTAATTTTTCTTTTTCGACTACTTCATCAAAATCGAAATGAAATACTTGTCCGGATGCATGCACTCCAGAATCGGTTCGTCCAGCAACTGTGATTCTGATGTCTTTATTTGCAATTTCTTTAATTGATTTTTCTATTGAATCTTGAACGCTGTTTCCATTTGGCTGACTTTGCCAGCCTTCAAAATTTGTTCCATCATACTCAACAACACACTTATATCTGGCCACTTAATTTATAACCTTTAATAAATTCACTAGTGGACTGAATCTTTTTACCTGATCTTTGAATTTCTAAAACTTTTAAAGATACATCTCCACAAGCAATAATAAGATTTTGGGCATCTACAATATGTCCAGGAACACTATGTTTTTTATCTGATAATGCAGCTGATAAAATTTTAAAAACTTCTCCTTTGTGTTCAAAAAATGCGCCTGGTTTTGGATTGAGAGCATGAATTTGGGCTAGAATAACTTTTGCATTTTTTTTCCAATCAATCTTTTCATCTTCTTTAGTAATTTTTTTTGCATAAGTTGCAGCTTCATGTTTTTGAGTTTCAAATTTAAATTTTTTGCTTTGAATTAATTTTATTGCATCCAAAATCATTTCAGATCCTAACGTGGATAATTTTTTTTCTACTTCACCACCTTTGCTATCTAAGTTTAGTGGGATGCTTTGTTTTAATAATACAGGCCCTGAATCTAAACTTTTTTCAATTTTCATGATTGAAATTCCAGTTTCTTTATCCAAAGCCATGATGGAGCGTTGGATCGGCGCTGCTCCTCTCCACTTTGGAAGTAAAGATGCATGTATATTTAAAAATAGGTTATTTTCTAACTTTAAAAACCTTTCAGAAATAATTTCTCCATATGCAACCACCACTGAAATATCAATTTTTTTTTCTATAAATAAATCAAAATCATCCGATAGATTTTTTGGGGTTCTCACTTCAATTCCTAGTGCTTTTGCTTTTTCATAAACTGGAGTGTTTGCTACTTTCATTCCTCGATTAGATTTTGTTGAAGGTCTAGTAAATACAATTTTCACACCAAAAAGTTTATGAATTTTTTCTAGAGAAGGTACGGCGAAATCTGGAGTTCCTAAAAAAGCAATATTGATAGACATGTATTAAAAAATATCTTGATCTGTGTCTTTTTGAATTTTGTTTAATTTTTTAACAATCATATCCTTTTTTAATTTAGATAAATAATCAATAAATAATATGCCATTACAATGGTCTACCTCGTGTTGAATGCAGGTTGCCAATAAATCTTTTGCTTCTAACTTTTTAGCTTTACCATGAAAGTCTTGATACTCTAACGTACACTCATTAGGCCTTGAAATTTCTGCAAAATAACCTGGGATGGATAGGCAGCCTTCTTCTCTTACAACTAGATTGTCTGACTTCCAAACTATTTTTGGGTTAACAATAAAAATGGGATTTTTTGGCTGCTCTTCTTTTGCTAAATCAATAACGATAATTTTTTTTAATATTCCAATTTGACAAGCTGCAAGTCCAATCCCAGGTGCATGATACATAGTTTCTAACATATCATTCATTAGTTTTTGAACTGACTTATCGACGATATCTACGTTAGTAGATTTTTTCCTCAGAATAGGATCTGGCTCCTTAACAATATTTAACAAACTCATGAATTGCTATTGATAGTATTTCTATATTTGAAAGCGGAAAACAATGTGCCATCATCTAGATATTCTATTTCGCTCCCCACAGGTAATCCGTGGGCAAGTTTAGTAATTTTAATATTAAGATCTTTCAAGCTATCGTTAATATAATGAGCTGTAGTTTGACCTTCTATAGTTGCGGATGTTGCAATGATTACTTCCTTAATTTTGTTTTTTGTTACACGGTCTATAAGAGATTGAATAAGCAAACTTTCAGGGCCGGTTCCATTTAATGAGCTTAAAGTTCCTCCTAAAATATGAAAATAACCTTTAAATATATTAGTAGATTTCATAGCCCACATGTCAGCTATATTTTCAACAACACATAACTGATCGTAATGCTTATCTAAATAATGACACTGGCTGATATCGCATTTAACATCTTGGGATTTGATGGAACCACAAATCATACATCTCACTACTTTTTTATGCGCAACTGAAAGAGCATCCGAAAGCGGTTTCATTAAATTGTCTTTATTTTTAATTAAATAAAGGGCTATTCTTCTTGCAGATTTTGGCCCCAAACCTGGTAATCTAGCAATTAACTGAATTAAATTTTCTAGTTCTGGTTCTGCTGATGGTTTCATGAATTAAAAAGGAAATTTAAATCCTGGTGGGAGTTTAAATCCTCCTGTTAATTTACTCATCTCTTCCTGAGTTTTATTTTCTACCTCTTTTTTTGCGGTATTGATTGCGGCTACAACTAAATCTTCGATAACAGATTTTTCTTCTTTCATAGTCTCGGTGTCTATATGCAAGGATACCACTTCGAAATGTCCATTCACCACTGCCTTCACAGCGCCACCACCCGCCACTCCTTCTGCCGCTACATGTTTTAGAGATTCTTTTGCTTCCATCATTTTTTGTTGCATTTCTTGTGCTTGTTTAAGCATTTTACTAAAGTCCATGCTATTCATTCTCCTCTATTTTTGTAACATCAACTAATTCTGCATCTGGAAACATTTTCATAACACTTTTGTATTCTTCTGTTTGTTTAGCATCCTCTAGCAACTTTTGTTTTATTTGATTATTTTTTTCATACAAAGTCTCTCCTGCATAACCCTTGGTAAAAGAAATTAACCATCTTTTCCCTGTCCATTGTAAAAGTTTTTCAGTTAAGGATTTGATAAAATTCTTTGATAGTTTTTCATTAAAAGCAATATCGATCTTTCCTTCTTGAAACTTAACTAATCGGACATTTCTTTCTAAATCAAATTTTAAATCAATCTCTCTTTTATCATTTGCCATTTTGACTAATTCTTCAAAATTTTTAATTACAAATTGAGGATTTGTTTCAATTTTTGGATCTGGGTTTTTGACCTCTTGAGAAATATTTTTTATTTGTAATTTAGAAGGATGATTTTCATAATTAGATTTAGAAATAGGATTGGTAACTTGGTTAGTATTAGCCTCGGCTCTTTCCAGTACGTCTTGTGGGTTTGGCATTAGTTTCAAATTACATAATCTCATTAAAATCATTTCAAAAGCAATTTGCAAGTTTGGATAAATACTTAAGTCCTCAGTCGCTTTTAACAAATAATGCCAAAGCATAGATAAATAAGTCATATCTACTTTTTGGGATAAAGATTCTAAGGTTTTCGATTGTTCTTCAGAAACACTAAGGTCGTTTTCAATTTTTCCTAGAGATTTTGTTCTGGTAATTAAATAAGCAACTTCTAAAAGGCTATGAAGTACTAACTTTGGATCTGCGCCAATATCATAAATCTGATTAAATTCATTTAAAGATTTTTTCAAATCCCCTTCAATAATACTAGACATTAAACTAATAATTTTTGCTGTATCTGCAAGGCCTAGCATTTTACGAATTTTTTCTTCAGTAACAGTCTCTCCCTGTAAGTTAAAAGTAATTAAAGCTTGGTCTAATAAAGATAGAGCGTCTCTCACTGAACCTTCTGATGCTTTTGCTATCAAACTGATAGATCCATCATCTATCTTACCCTTTTCTTGATCCGATACTTTTTTTAAATATTGAGCCATTTCATCAACTTTAATTCTTCTTAGATCAAATCTTTGACATCTGGATAAAATAGTTACTGGTATTTTTTTAACTTCAGTAGTTGCTAATATAAATTTTAAATGTGGTGGTGGCTCCTCTAAAGTTTTCAATAATGCGTTGAACGCTTGTTTCGATAGCATATGAACTTCGTCGATGATGAACACTTTGTATTTTGCACTTGAAGGATGATATTTGGACGATTCCAATATTTCCCTGACATCATCCACTCCCGTTCTGGATGCCGCATCCATTTCAAGAATATCTATATGATTAGAATTAATGATTGCTTCACAATGACAAAACTCTTTGTCTGTACATTTTTCCTTTTTTAAAAAATCTTTATTACAATTAATTGCTTTAGCAATAAGTCTTGCGGTGGTTGTTTTCCCTGTACCTCTTATCCCTGTCAGTAGATAAGCATTTGGAACTTTATCCAGCATTAAAGAATTTTGTATCGTTAAAACCATATCTTCTTGGCCAATCAACTCATCAAAATTCTGAGGTCTATATTTTAATGCGAGTGTCTTTATTTCAGTCATAAATTTTACGGGGAACTGAACACCAACCTGAATAATAAACGTTACGGCTGCTTTCTTTCGAATCTGACCGGGTTAGCGCTATTTCCACCTGATATCAATTCCCCGTACAAATATAACAAGATAAATAAAAAACTACAGTTAAGAATTTGTGGACTATTTTTTAAATCTATACTTAGACGCTAAATAAACACCTAAAATATTGATCGTTTCTGTTTGTTTTTTTAAATCATTTAAAGATTTTTTTACCGAGTCCTCCAATGGATGTCCTTCGATATCTAAATAAAAGAAAACCTGATCAAAAGAATTGTTCACTGTAAAACTTTCTAATTTTGTAAGGTTCACATTATTTTTAGCAAAACCTCCAAGAGCATTAAAAAGAGCCGCTGGAATACTTTTTAATTTAAAAATACAAGAGGTTATATATTTTTTATTTTTTTCAAACTTAGCCTTTTCACCATCAGACTGCATTACTAAAAACCTAGTAGTATTACCTTGATAATCCTCTAAGTTTTCCTCTAAAATTTTAAGTCCATAGATTTTTGCCGCTAGTTTGGATGCTATTACGGATCGGTTTAAATCAGGTTCTTCGGATAAAAGTTTTGCTGAGCCAGCAGTATCTGCTGCAACAATCGGTATTAGTTTATATTTTTTAATTTTTTTTTTACACTGTCCTAATGCATGGGCATGACTGACAACATACTGAATATTTTTTAAATCAGATTCAGGATTAGCTATTAAACAGTGATTAACTACATGAAAATGTTCTCCAATAATTTTTAATTGATATTTTGGTATTAAATAGTGAACATCCGCTACCCTACCGGCAATCGTATTCTCGATAGGTATGACTGTCAAAGACCCTTTGTTTTGGCTAACATAATCAAATACATCATCAAAGGTTTTGCAAGGTATAATTTCTGCATCCTTAAAAATCTCAGAGGTAGCCAAATGCGAGTAGGATCCGAGCTCTCCTTGTATTGCTATTTTTTTTTTCATATTTTCTTTTTAATTTCCTCTAAATCTTCCATCGTATCAACGCTTAATGGATAATCTTTAACTAAACCAACAAAGATGTCCACTTTATTTTCTAAAAATCTCATTTGCTCTAAACTTCTTGAAATTTCTAACTTTGATTTTTGAAACTTTACAAATTTTTTTAAAGCTAAATGGGTATAAGCATATAAACCAATATGATGATAGAGCGATCCCCTCTCATCTTCTGGAGGAAATCTAATAAAATCTATTGCTTGAGTAAACTGCTGTGGCTCTATCTCATTTCCAGTTAATACTTTAACAACGTTTTTATTTTCTAATTCATTTTTTTTAAGATAGCTTGCTACAGTAGCTACTTGTGCATTCGAATTGGTGATCATAAAATCGTTTAACATATTGATAGTGTCAGGATTGACCATGGGCATGTCTCCTTGAACATTAATAATAACGTCATAATGAAAGTCTAATTTTTTAGTTGCCTCCTCAATTCTGTCTGAACCAGAGGTGTGCTGATCAGAGGTCATAATAGCTTTACCTCCAGCTTTTTTGATAACATCAAAAATTTCTTTATCGGAAGTTGCAACAAATACATCTTTAATTTTGCTTTTTACTGCTTGCTCCCACACAAGCTGTATCATGGGTTTACCCTTTATTTTAAGAAGTGGCTTATTAGGAAGCCTTTTTGCCTTTAGGTGCGAGGGTATGATAATCACCGAATTGTTCATAAATGGGCTTTATGCGACATCTATAACGTTTTTTATAGTCTTAAAAAACACTAATAAATAATATAAAAGCTTTACAAATCATGGATAGTTTTGAATTTAATAAAATTGCTGCAGCAGTAATCTTAGTTGCTCTATTATTTATCGGTATAAAAGAATTAGGAAATCATATTTATCACGTAGAAAAACCAAAAAAATCAGCTTACAAAATTGAAGGCGTACAAGTTGCAGCAGCAGGCAATCAAAAAGGAACTGTGGAAGAGAAAAAATTAACTCCTATAAAACCATTATTAGCATCAGCATCTATTGAGAATGGAGCATCCATTTTTAAAAAATGTGCCGCGTGTCACAATAACGAAAGTGGCGCTGGTAATAAAATTGGTCCAAACTTATGGGGTATCGTAAATAAAAAAGCAGGATCCATATCTGGTTTTAAATATTCAGATGCATTAATTGCTTATGGAAAAAACTGGTCTTTTGAAGAATTAAGCGGTTTTCTAGAAAATCCAATTAGTTATGTAAAAGGAACTAAAATGGCTTTTGCGGGTGTTAAAAAAGATAAAGAAAGAGCTGACCTTATTGCGTACTTAAATAGCAAAAGTGACTCTCCTGCACCTTTAAAGTAATAACATCCTTTTAATAATTGCGGATTATCATGATTTATATAATCAATATTTATATTCGTCCCTTTTTAGGTTTTGATATTTTAAGAATGGGAATGTTGGGCTTTTCAGCTGGTCTTCCATTATTACTCATTTTTTCTACCATGTCAGTTTGGCTATTTCATGCTGGAGTAGAACGAAGTACCATTACTCTATTTAGTTGGGCAGGATTTGCTTATTCTTTCAAATTTCTTTGGAGTCCAATTATGGATAGGTACCAATTTCCTTTAAAGAAAATCGGAAAAAGAAAAAGCTGGTTATACTTTACTCAAATTTTTATCTTATTATCCATTATTTTTACTTCATTTACTGATCCGTCTAAAAATCTTTATTGGACGGCTATTGGAGTAGTTTTAATTGCTTTTGGCAGTGCCAGCCAAGATATTATTATTGATGCTTTTAGGATTGAATCTGCTCCTGAAAAAACTCAAGGAATCTTATCTTCTGTTTATTTAGCTGGATACCGAATTGCCATGGTTGTCTCTGGGGCTGGAAGTTTATGGTTAGCATCGTTTATGGGTGTAAAAACATACGATGTGAACACATGGAAATATGTATATCAAATTATGTCTTTATTTATGTTGGTAGGAATATGTGCAACTTACTTTTCTAGTGAACCTAAAATTAAATTAAAAACTGTTATAAACCAAGATCAACAAAAAAACTTTTTATTTTTTATTTTATTATCAATTTTTATTTTCTTTATAGTTTTGTTAAATTTACCTGATTTAAATTATACAAATAAAGTATTTAATTTCTTATACTCCATTTTTAAAATCCTATTTAGCTTTGGTACAGTTTATTTACTAAACTTAATTTTAAAAAAAATTAATTTAGTTACTACTTCAAAAGGATTCCAGCCCTATTTGGATCCGTTTTTAGATTTTATCAAACGTTATAAAAAAACAGCTTTTATTATTTTAATTTTAATTTCACTCTATAGGATTGCAGATATCGTTATGGGTGTGGTTGCAAATATATTTTATTTAGAAAAAGGATATGACGTTTCAGAGATTGCAACATTTTCTAAATTTTTTGGACTTTTTGCAACTATTTTAGGAGGCTTTCTTGGTGGAATATCTTGTTTGAGGTGGGGAACTTCTAAAAGTTTATTTTGGGGAGCTGCACTTGCTGCTTTAACCAATGTTTTATTTGCTTATGTAGCGATATCTAATAAAAATTTATATTTACTAGCTAGCGTAATTATAACGGATAATATTGCAGGAGGTTTTGCTGGAGCTGCATTTGTGGTCTACCTATCATCTCTCACATCTTTAAAATTTACTGCGACACAATACGCTTTATTTTCTTCCTTAATGCTATTCATACCAAAATTTATATCAGGTTACTCTGGAAGTTTAGTAACTGAAATTGGTTATCCAGCTTTTTTTATTTTTTCAGCTATTTTGGGTATTCCAGTGTTATTTTTAATTAAGTATTTAGAAAAAACCATGATAAGGAATTCATGATGATAAAAAAAATAATTTCAATTGCTCTTGTTATAATTTTTAGTGTGATAGTATCATCTCAAGCAGAAGAGCAACTGAAAACATTAACTAAAAAAGAGTTTATGGATTTAGAGACTAAAAATGCTGATAAAATTATGCAGGACCAAATCAAAGCTGCTAGGGAACGAAAAAAAGATATTTTAAAAAGAGTAGAAGTAATTTTTAATGAAATAGATACTAATAAAGACGGAAAAATCACAGTTGAAGAGCAAAAAACATATCAGACAAGGGTTGTAGAATTTCGTAAAAATTTGATGCAACTTGCAGATACCAATAAAGATAACAAAATAAGCAATAAAGAGATGCAAGATGCGATTAAAAAATACGACCTGAATAAAGACAACGTTTTATCTGAGGACGAGGTAAAAAAAGCATTAAAAAAATAATTAGTTTTTAAAAATCAATAATAGCCCCATAAGCAAAAGCATATAATTAAATAGTAACTTAAAAAAGTTTTCGCTTATTTTTTTTCTAAAAGACCTGCCTAGAACAACTCCTATAAAGATAGGCGCACATGCAAATAGGGAAATAAAGAATTTATTCATATTGATCATATCTTTATATAAAAATAACAAAAATTGACTGGTGGAATAGATAAAAAATAAGTACCCCATAAGTTGGATCGCTTTATCTTTTGTATAGTTAAGGGATTGTAAAAAAAATACAAAAGGCATTGTATAAATTCCCGTTAATCCAGAAATAAAACCATTTAATGACCCAAGCAAACTTTGAAGAGAAGTAGATTGATAGTTATTAAATTTAATTGAAAATTTAAAAATATTTAGGGATGAATTTAATATTAATAAAACCGCTAAAACGCTTAAGATTATTTTAGATTTTAAAAAAAATAATAAAAAGAAACCTGGAACTATAAATACAAATGAGGAAAGGGCAAAAAACCTTGTATCTTTGTAAATAAGTTTTAGATCTTTTCCATCTATCATTTGATAAAAATTCGTTAAGATAATCGGAATAAGAATAACAGATATAGATTCTTTTATATCAAAAAATAAACTTAGAAGAGCTAGCGTTATAGTTGGTAGTCCAACACCAATGACTCCTTTTACAAACCCACCAAATAAAAAAATAACCGAAGTAATGATTAAATAGTGATTGTCTAAATAAATAAATTGATTCATATAGTCATAATTAAATATATTATGATTATAAATTGCAATGATTATTACTTGTAAGTGTCAGAAGTATAAATTTGATATTCCAGATTCTGAAATAACAAGCGAAACACAATATGTAAAATGTGGAATGTGCGATGAGTCTTGGTATCAAAATTTTGAAATAAACAATCAAGCTCAAAATTCTAAAAACGAACTTTTAATTAA
Organism: Candidatus Pelagibacteraceae bacterium; assembly: GCA_038146245.1. Lineage (GTDB taxonomy): Bacteria > Pseudomonadota > Alphaproteobacteria > Pelagibacterales > Pelagibacteraceae > JAYQRG01. Next base: position 34,792 of record JAYQRG010000009.1, read on the forward strand.
CTCTTCTAAAAATTTACAACCTAAACATAAAAATAGTAATAAAAAAAATAAAAAAAGAGTTCCTTTTTTATTCATTGTTTTAATCTTAATTGTTATTATTTTAGTTTTGCTAAACTCTAATAAACAAGAAATTTTAACAAACTATCCTCAGACAAAAAATTTCTTTGAATCTTTGGAGATTATTTATGAAATTATTTCAGTAAATTATATCTTTATAAAAAATTTAATAACTTCTCAAATTAGTAAGATATTCTAGGTTGTTTCATGAAAAATGTTTTGGAATGCACAAACAGTAAATGCTCTTTATATAAAAAACAAAATATTAAATCTGAACAATTAAAAGAAATTTTATATGGTGAAAGGTTCAAAAAAATAAAATCAATTAATAATTTTTGGTATGGCTATGCCATAAATGATAAATACTATGGTTATGTATTAAAGAGAAATTTTGCAATAAACATTCATAAAAAAACTCATAAAATTATAAAAAAAATTTCTTATTTATATAAAAAACCTAGTTTACAATTCAAAACTAAAAAATTCCTATATTTAAATTCTTTAGTAAAAATAAACCAAAAAAAAGGCGAATATGTAAATGTTGGAACTTATTGGATTAAGTCTAATAATATTGAGCCAGTTAATAGATCTAAAAAAAAATCCGATTTATTAAATAAAGTTAAATTTTTTATGAACACTCCATATGTTTGGGGTGGTAATACAACTTTTGGAATTGATTGTTCTGGATTGATCCAAGAATTATTCAAGAATTTGAATTTATCATGTCCTAGGGATAGCAAGGATCAAATGAAATTTTTTAAAAAGAAAATAAAATTAGGAAATATTAAAAAAGGAGATTTGCTATTCTGGAAAGGTCATGTGGCTATTGCCATAAGTAAAAAATTTTTAATACATGCTTATGGTCCTAAAAAAAGGGTAGTTAGGATGAGTATTAATCAAGTGATAAAAGAACTTAAAAACAAAAATCTCGAATTAATTTCGATTAAAAGACCTTAGAATGAAAAAACTAGAACATTTTTTTTATTGATTCGATCATATTTTAATCTTACTTTGTTCTTCACAAAATCAACATCTAGTATCCCAAAAATATTAGACTACTAAAAAAATGAGTAATAAAATTATTTCGATTTTAGGTCCAACCAATACTGGAAAAACCTATCTAGCGATTGAAAGAATGCTAGATTTTAATAATGGCGTTATTGGTTTTCCATTAAGATTATTAGCACGGGAAGTATACGATAAGGTCTGTCTAAAAGCAGGAAAATCTAGAGTTGCTTTAATAACTGGGGAAGAAAAAATTATTCCTAATAATGCAAATTATTATTTGTGCACAGTTGAATCGATGCCTACTGATATCAATTTTGAATTTGCAGCTATAGATGAAATACAAATGTGTGCAGATCCTGAAAGGGGTCACATTTTTACTAATCGTTTGCTGCATTACAGAGGAGATAAACTGACCATGTTTTTAGGCTCCGATACTATGAAAAATAAAATATCAGAATTAATTCCTAGTTGTGAGTTTATTTACCGCGAACGTTTATCGAAACTAACTTTTTCAGGTTACAAAAAAATATCAAGGATAAATCCGAGAAGCGCACTTATAGCTTTTTCTACAGATGAAGTTTATTCCCTTGCAGAATTTGTTAGAAGGCAAAAAGGTGGTGCTGCTATTGTCATGGGCTCTTTAAGTCCAAAAACAAGAAATTCACAAGTAGAAATGTACCAGTCAGGTGATGTTGATTATTTAATTGCAACTGATGCCATCGGTATGGGAATTAATATGAATATTAATAGCGTTTATTTTAATAGTTTAAAAAAATTTGATGGCAAAAACCTAAGAAAACTACGTAACAGTGAAATCGGCCAAATAGCAGGAAGGGCAGGAAGACATATCAATGATGGTAATTTTGGAACTACAGGAGATTGTGAACCATTAAGTGAAGAGCAAATTGAAAAATTAGAAAATCATAAATTTGATGAAATTATAAATATATTTTGGAGAAATCATGATCTAGATTTTTCAAGCTCAGAAAATTTAATTAGAAGTTTAAATAAAAAACCTGATTCTGAATACCTTATAAAAAATAAAGACCTTTTAGATGAAAACATTTTTAGATCTTTAGTTAGTGAAAAAAAAATTCTAAAATTTCAAGATAATACCCTGCAGAATCAACTATTATGGGAATGTTGTCAAATTCCTGATTTTACAAAAAGTTCTTATAATGAACATAGAGACATTATCGTAAAAGTTTTTAATTTTTTAATATCCGACAAGGGAACCATTCCTAATCTGTGGATGAAACAACAAATATCAGCTTTAGAAAATTATGAAGGTAATATTGATGCCTTAGCAAATAGGATATCTCATGTAAGAACTTGGTCTTATGTTTCTAACAAAAGAAACTGGGTCGAGAATAGTAGTTTCTGGACCCATATAACAAAGAGCATAGAAGACAAACTATCCGACAAATTACATGAGGAGTTATCTAAAAATTTTGTCGACAAAAGAATTAGTATTTTATCAAAAAGTTTAAGCCAAGACATTGAAAGAAAAACTAAAATTTCTGAAAACAATGAAGTATATGTAGATGATCAATACGTCGGAAACATTAAGGGTTTAAAAATTGAATTTGATTATTCCTCAAAACTTCAAACTGATTTAAAATCTATTAGAAAAGCTGCTAGAAATGCTTCACAGTCTGAATTAGTTTCAAAAATCAGCGAAATCTTAAATAATTTAGATCAAATCCAATTGAGAGAAGATTTAGGTCTATATTTTGAAAATCAAAAAATAGCAGAGATTCAAAAGGGGAAAAATTATTTACATCCTGAAATTAAATTATTTTGTGATGATACCGTTGAAAATAAATATCAAGAAAAGTTACATTTAAATCTAAAGCAATATATTCAAAAAAAAATAAATCATGAATTACAGGATTTAATTTCTATAGAAAATCCAAAAAGTGAGAATAGTTATATTCGTGGTATTTGTTATCAGCTTTTTGAAAACCATGGTGTAATAAAAAGAGAAACCATAAAAAATTTAATTCAAAAACTAAATCCTGAGGAAAAAAAAGAATTAAGAAAAAAAGGAATTAAAATTGGAAGATATCATTTGTACCAACCAAGAATGATAAGGCCAAATGCTTTAAAGTTAAAAACTACATTGTTAAAAAATTTTTTTTCACACACTGAAATAGCACAACCAAATTTTGGTATAAATTTTGCTAAAAATTTCTCTGGCAGTAAAGAAATTCTCTTAATTTGTGGTTTTGAAACATTTCATAATATGATTGTGAGAGTTGATATTTTGGAAAGATTATTCCTTCAAATTATGCAGAAAATGCAAAATGATAAATTTAAAATCGATAGTTCGATGCTTAATTTACTTGGTTGCAGTAAAGAAGATATGGAAAAATTACTTGTACAATTGCAGTACAAACAAATAAAAAATAAAGATAACGATGAGGTTGAATTTATTTATTTACCAAAAAAAAACATAAAGAAAGGGATTGCAAAAAAAATTAATAGCTCTTTTTCTATATTAAAAAGACTACAGAATAATCAAAAAAATAATCTTGATTTAAAATTAAAATAAAATAGTGACTGAAAGATATGACATATATCGTTAACGACAAATGCATTAAATGCAAGCTTACTGATTGCGTTGAGGTCTGTCCGGTAGACTGTTTTTATGAAGGAGAAAATATGCTGGTCATTAATCCTGATGAGTGCATCGACTGCGGTGTATGTGAGCCTGAATGTCCTATCAATGCTATTGAAGCTGATACTAATCCAAACTTAGAAAGTCTAGTTTTATTAAATAAGGAGATGTCTGCGAAATGGCCCAATATTAAAAAAAAGAAAGAACCTATGGCAGAATGGGAGAAATTTAAAAACGAAAAAGACAAATTAAATAAATACTTTAGCGAAAAACCATATAAAGAATAAGACTTAATCGTATTGCAAGATTCTAAATATTAATATATCTCAGCCCATCAATGCCTAAAAAAAAAACTAAAAAAAGTCCAAAAAAAATAATTAAAGTTGTAGCTAAAAAAAAGGGACGCCCGCCCAAAGTAGTAAAACCGGAAACTACTAAAAAAGTATCAGAAGCAGCGCCCAAAATAGCACAGAACTTATTTAAAAAAAATCAAGATGAAGTTATTGAAATTAAAAAAGTTACCAAACAAGAAACTGAAAAAAGAATTTTCAAAGTAAAAGATTTTGTAGTTTATCCAAAACATGGGGTTGGCCAAATCGTATCGGTAGATAAAGATGTCATTGCTGGTATCGAGCTTAGTTATTACAAAATTGAAATTACTAGAGAAAAATTAGTATTATCTATTCCAACAAATCAACAAGCAAAACTAAGACCGGTATGCTCAGTAAATCAAATCAATAAAGCTATTTTGGTCTTAAAAGAAAAACCAAAAATTAAAAGAACGATGTGGAGCAGAAGAGCTCAGGAATACGAACAAAAAATTAATTCTGGTGATATTATGCAGCTGGCTGAAGTTGTGAAAGATCTAAATAAAAATACAGATATGCCACTAGATCAGTCTTACAGCGAAAGGCAGCTTTTTGAAAAAGCATTTGATCGATTTTTATCTGAGGTTTCAATTGTCCTAAACTTAAATGAAGTAGAGGTAAAAGAAAAATTACACAAGGCTTTAGGGAAAACTACGGAACAACCAGCTCCAGCGACGGCATAAAAAAACGCCCTTCCTTAAGATAAAGAAGAGCGTTTTTCTTTAAACAAATTAGAAGACTATCTTCTTCTTTTTTTTGTTTTTTTCTTAGCTTTTTTCTTAGCTTTTTTTCTTTTTTTTGCCATCTCTATTCCTTCCATTAAATCACTTTTTAATTTTAGTGATTTGATTATCTAAATTATTAGTTTTTTTTTTACATATGTCAAATTTAAAAAAAAATAAAAAATTACTTCGTATAAAAATTTTCTAAAATATTTTTGTAAGCTTCTCTAATTTTGTATCGTTTAAGTTTTAAAGTTGGAGTCATCATTTCATTTTCGATAGTAAATTCTTCGCTAATTATCTTGAATTTTCTAATTTTTTCTAATGTAGTTAAATCTTTATTAACTACATCTATAATGCTTTGAATCTGATTATTGTTACTTCCTAAATCTTTATTCACAACAATCAAACATGACAAATATTTTTTATTATCTCCAAATACAAATGCTTGTTTAATTTCTTCATAAAGACATAATAAATTTTCTATTTTGGAAGGAGAGATATTGTCTCCACCTTCGCTTACAATAATATCTTTTTTTCTATCTGTAATTTTTAAATATCCGTCTTCATCTATTTCCCCAATATCTCCCGTGTATAGCCAACCATTTTTTATAATTTCATTGGTTGCTTCTTGGTTGTTCCAGTAACGTATCATCATGCTCTCGCCTTTAACTAATATTTCTCCATCTTCATCAATACGTAACTCTACATTATTAAAAGGGATGCCCACCGTCTCGATTTTTATTTTGTTAACTGGATTACAAGAAACAATAGGTGAAAATTCCGTGAGGCCATAACCTTGTAAAGTTTTTAACCCAACTGAATTTAGAAAGATTCCAATATCTTTATCTAAAGGTCCGCCACCTGAAATAAAAGCTTTTAAATTTCCACCAAAATTTTTTAAAACTTTTCTTCTAACAATTATATCAAGTATATGATTGAGGAAATTTTCAAAAAAACTCAATTTTTGATTTAAAAACTTCTTTGTGCCTAGCTCAACGGTTTTTCTAAATATTCCAGATTCTTTTAATTTAGCCTTCATCTTGGCATAAAGATTATTATAAAACCTTGGAACCGCTGTCATAATTACTGGTTTAGCAATTTTAATGGTCTCTAGTAATTTTTCTAAATTAGCGCAGTAGATAATTTCGGCTCCTAGAGAAATTTGAACAAATTGAACTGTATGCTCATAGGAGTGAGATAGTGGAAGCCAAGTTAAAAATCGATAATGGCTTGTATTGATTTCTTTAATGATCTCATAGGCTCCTTCGACATTAGCTAGTATACCCCCATGGCTCAAAACCACTCCTTTTGGGGTACCTTGAGTTCCTGAAGTATAAATAATACAGGCTGGATCTGTTCTTTGAATTTGGCTTATTATATTTTTCTCATAGTGCTTAATTTCACTAAGCAAAACAGTTTTGCTATCTTGATTTAATTTTTCAAATGAAACTATAAAATTAAATTCGTAATTAATTTTTTTACATGCGGTATAAATTTTATCGAATAATTTTTGATTTGAAACTATTAGTCCCTTAGGACCACAATCTTTTAAAATAAATTCAAAATCTTTTTGCGTATAGGTAGTGTAATTTGGTACTGTGATCGCGCCTATGCTTATTATGGAAAGATCACTAATAAGCCATTCAGGTCTATTTTCGGAAACTAATAAAATCCGGTCCCCTTTCGAAATATTTTGATCAACTAAATATTTTGATAGATTATTTATTTGACGATCAACTTGTTTCCAACTTATTGAGTTTAAGCTCTTATTTTTACCAACTTCAAATAAAAAGGGGTTGTTTAACCTGTCTTTCTTAGCATAATCAAACAGTTCAATTAAATTATTAAATTTTACCAAACTCATAAAAAAGAAATTTTAAAAAAGATATTTTAACACAACAAAACCCGCAACTAATAAAATTAAAAATAAAACAGATAGTATGTTGAAATATTTATCAATAAAAATTTTTATTTTATCTCCATATTTCCATATCAAAAAACTGATTGTTAAAAATCTTAAACCTCTAGAAAATAAACTTGAAAATATAAATATCCATAAATTAAATTTTACAAAACCACTACTTAGGGTAAATAATTTATAAGGCAACGGTGTTAGGCCAGCTGCAAACACAATCCAGAACTCAAATTCTCTACTAATAGATTTAGTAAATCTACTAAATTTTTCTTCATATCCATAAAAATGGATAATCTTGTTTCCAAAGATATCAAAAAAATAGTAGCCAATTAGATAACCAATCACACCACCACAAACTGAATAAAAGGTTACCCATAATCCAATCTGTATTGCTCTACTTCTTTTTACCAATTGTATTGGCATCATAAAAATATCAGGTGGAATAGGAAAAAAAATACTCTCAATAGTAGATAAAAAATACAAAAATTTTTCTGATTGATTTTTAGAGCATAAATCCAAAATTTTTAAATAAAGTTTTTTCATTTAATTTTTAATGGTGGGCGAAAAGGGAGTCGAACCCTTATGGTTTCCCGGTGGATTTTGAGTCCACTGCGTCTGCCAGTTCCGCCATTCGCCCTTTTTTAACTTTTTACTTTTTCTTTTTAACAAGGCACAATTGGATAAGTATAGCCATAAGAATCCAAACCACAAAAGCTTCACCGTTTGTCATCTTGTATTTTGCTCCTGCGAGTCTTGCGATACTGAGAACCAAATATACGAGTATGGGCGATCCAACCAAACTTATTATAAGATTTGTTAATGTTTTTTTTAAATCCATGGTATTAACGCTTAAGTTATATGTTGAAAAAGTTATTTGACAAGGTTGTTTCTTGGGCTGGACATAAATATGCTATTTATTATTTATCCTTCCTTTGTTTTATAGAAAGTATTTTTTTTCCAATACCTCCCGATGTCATGATTATTCCTATGGCATTAGCAAAAATTCAAAGATGGTTTAAAATTGCAACCGTTGCTTTACTATCAACTCTTACAGGGGCAGTCGTTGGATATGTCATTGGTTATTTTTTTTATAAAGAAGTAGGAGTTAAAATATTTGAGTTTTATAACTTTAATAACTTTCAAGAGTTTAAAGAATATTTGCAAGTAGGAAAGGGATTTTGGGCATGGATATTAATTATGACGATTGCAGGATATTCTCCTGTCCCTTTTAAATTACTAACTATTACTTCTGGTTTTATTCATTTTCCATTTTATGTTTTTGTAATTATTACAATTTTAATTCGCGGAACAAGATTTTTCTTCTTATGCTGGGTATGTCATTATTTTGGCGAAAAACTTATTCTATATGTTCAGCAAAGAGCAAAAAAAATTGTCACTATCTTAGTTGGTTTGTTTTCCCTTGGTGT
>JAYQRG010000010.1:0-40383 GCA_038146245.1 Candidatus Pelagibacteraceae bacterium
GCATTTCAAACATCTCTTGAGATTGGTGGAAGCTTCCTAAGTGATAATGCTTAGAAACGTCTTGCATACCAAAGTCTTTATCAGATGTTGGATTGTTAAATTCAGCAGCTTCGATCAAACCAGTTTTCATAGCTGGTTGAATTTCACCACCTGGTAATTGTCTAACAACCATTCCCATTCTTGTAAGAACGTTTGTAGCAAGTCCCACTGTTCTGTACTTCATACCTTTTACATCAGATACTTTCGTAACGTGTTTTTTAAACCATCCGAAAGGCTGAGCTGGCATTGGCATTGCGAAGAAACCAACAACGTTAAGACCGATTTTTGCTAAAGTCTTTTCGTATAATGCTCTTCCTCCACCGTACTCAATCCATCCCATTAATTCTTGAGATGAAAATCCGTATGATGGTCCAGTACCGAATAATGAAGCAGCTGGGTTTTTACCATACCAGTATGCAGTCACTGAGTGAGAAGCGTCTACGACACCTTTACTCACACCTTCTGCGATCTCTGCAGTTTTAAGAACTGCACCTACTGGTAACACTTCGATAGAAAGGCTTCCGCCTCCCATTGCGTTAACTCTTTTTGCATAGTCTTGTGCCATTTCGAAGAAGATATCTCTTCCACCTGGCCAAGCAGCTTGCATTTTCAACTTCACACTTTTCTCGTGTGCAGCTGACCAAGCACCAACGTTTGGCATCGCTACAGCTGCTGCTGTTGCGCCTGCTACTGCTGCTGCTTTAATGAACTTACGTCTTGAATTAGACGTAGTAGTTTTTTTTGACATGTATTTATCTCCCATGTTAGTTAAATTTAACTGCACGCAGTAAAACAAATCTTCACTGTAGAGTCTAAATAAAAATTGAATTTTAAATTGTTTTTATTTTGCATTCGCAAAATTTTTTATTGTTGTATCAAGGATTTTTATAACAACTTAAAGTTGATTATGAATAATATAGCTAATTTTAAGATACGATGTCTTTTGGTTTTCCAGTTTTAAAAAAGGTTTCTAAATTATCTATGGCTCTATTTCCCATGGCAATTCGGGTAGTTCTGGTTGCGCTACCTAAGTGAGGTAAAATAAAAACATTTTCTAATTCTAAATATTTTAAATTTATTTTTGGCTCTCCTCTATAAACATCAAGACCAAGCGCAAATATTTTTTTTGATTTTAAAGCTTTAATCATTGCTTCATCTTCAATAACTTCTCCTCTTGCCGCGTTAGTAATCACCGCTTCGTCTGGAAAATATTTTAAAGTTTCTTCATTAATTAAATTTTCTGTATCCTTGGATCCAGGACAGTTAATAGATAAAAATTCGCTGTTCTTAAATAAGTCTTTAATATCTTTATGATAAACAGCGCCTTCTTCAAGTTCTGAGGAAAGACGTGTTCGGTTATGATAATGAATCTCCATATCAAATGCTCTTGCTCTTTTAGCAACTGCTCTTCCGATTCTGCCCATTCCTAAGATGCCAAGTTTTTTTCCTGTCAGTTGTTTACCAATTAAAAAATCAGTGCTCCAAAGCCAATTTTGGTTTTCAGCAAATTTTCTTGCTTCATAAGCTCTCCTAGAAGCTCCAAGCAATAGCAGCATAGAAATATCAGCGGTTGCATCTGTTAAAACTTCAGGCGTATTAGTTACAGTAATTCCTCTTTTTTTTGCTTCGTTAACATCAATATTTCCATAACCCACTGCATAGTTTGAAATAATCTTAATACTGTTTGGTAATTTTTGAATTACATCCTTATTAAAAGATATTGTGCTAAAAGATAAAATACCATCACAACCTTGGGATAGCTTGATGATTTCCTCTGAAGAATAAAGCTTATCACTTTCATTTATTTTCACGTTAAAAATTTTTTTTATTCTTTCATTATTTTCGCTTAATAATTTTCTAGTAACTAAGATTGTTTTCATAAGTTTAAATTTTTTGGTTTTTTACCTCCCGTGAACCATTCTAGCAACTCAATAGTATGTACTATGGGCGTTTTTGTTCCATAAGAAATTTGAGTAATACATCCAATATTACCTGCAACGATTAAGTCTGGTTGAACTTTAGCAATATTTTCTACTTTTCTCTTTAGTAGTTCGCCAGCTAATTCTGTATGTAATAAATTGTAAGTGCCTGCAGATCCGCAGCACAAATGTCCATCGGGAATTTCTAAAATATGATTTCCTGTTTTTTTTAATAGTTGCATTGGCTGCTCATGAACTTTTTGACCATGTTGCATGGAACATGCAGAATGATAAGCAATCTTATATTTTTTAATTTGATTAGAAGTTACATAATCTAACTTAATGGATTGTAATAAATATTCTGTAATGTCCATGGCTAAACTACTGATCACCTTAGATTTTTTTCTGATTTGAGGATCTTTATGATTACGAAATATAAAACCATAATCTTTGATCGTAGTTCCACATCCTGAGGTATTTACTAAAATAGCATCAATCTTTTCTTTTTCATAAAGCTTATGCCAAGCATGAATATTATTAATAAAATAATCATGAGAAATGTCTTCTTTGCCCATATGATGTGTGAGCGAACCGCAGCAATCTATTTCTTTTAAAATATGAACTTCAACACCGTGCCTGGTTAAGATGCTAATCGATGCATCGTTAATTTGTGGTGAAATAGCTTTTTGTACACAGCCAGTTAGTAATGCTACTTTAGATACCAGTTTAGACTTAGGCTTGAATACTACGTTATTTGGATAGTCTGATACTGGAAAATGGTTTGGCATAAACTTGATCATTTTTTTTAATTTTTCAGGTAGAAGAAATAATAAAGGATTAAATAATTTTATTAATTTAGCTAAAAATTTAAAAAGTTTAGGTCTTGGCAAAACTACACTTAAAAAATTTCTTAACCATCTATCTATGAAAGGTCTTTTATAAGTTCTTTCTATATGATTTCTTCCATGATCGATGAGATGCATGTAATCTACTCCTGAGGGACAAGTAGTTAAACAAGAGTAGCAAGAAAGACATTGATCAATATGTTTGGTGATTTTTTCATTTGCTGGTTTGTTCTTCTCCAGCATATCTTTGATCATATAAATTCTTCCTCGTGGTCCATCTAATTCATCTCCAAGAATTTGGTAGGTTGGACATGTCGCATTGCACATTCCACAATGAACACATTTTCTTAAAATTTTCTCTGTATTGAGAACCTCGGAATCCAATAACTGTTCTTTATTAAAATTAGTTTGCATTATACTCCTAAATACATCTTTCCTGGGTTTAATATTTTTTTCGGATCAAAACTCATTTTAATTTTTTCTGATAAAAGTTTTAGATTATTATCGCTAACGCTTAAAAATTTATTAGCTTTTCTAAATTGTTCAGAAGCACGATATACAACAAAATGTCCATTATGTTTCTGACAAAATATTTCTATTTGATTGATAAGATAATCTTCTTGAATGGCGCTCCAGAGTAAATTTCCACCACAATCAATATGATACATGAAGTTTTTGTCATCAAATTTTTTTAAAAAATCTTTCATCACATTTATAGGTAAAGAAATTTTTAATAAATAAGGCTCTGTATTTGTGTAAGCTTCCAAGTTTCTAGACATTTTCCAAAAAATTTTTGTTTGATAGTGGTCTAAAACAAAAGTTTTAAAATTGTTATATGTATTCTTTAGCTGAGAAGTTCTTTCTTGGACGGAAGTTTTAGGTCCTTCCACTCTTAGTGCTGTCACAGAAGTGTTTCTTTTTAAATCATTTAAATTAAAAAAATTGGCATTTTTATCAGGATAATAAACGGCTCCAGAGACCTCTAGGGAGGTATCTAGTGTTTGCTTAAAAACATCCATAGCTTGGTGAACATCTAGACCGTAAATAATAAAAGTCTCTTCATATTCTGGTAGTGGCATAACTTTAAGATTAATTTCAGTAAGTGCACATAAAGTTCCGTAAGATCCGGTTACAATTTTACTTAAGTCATAACCAGTCACATTTTTAACAACGGTTCCTCCAGATTTAATTTTTTCACCTTTTCCATTTACTGCCTTAAAACCTAGCACGTGATCTCTTAATGCTCCTACTTTAAATCTTCTTGGTCCTGAAAGATTGCAAGAAACCATTCCACCTACTGTTCCTGGTTGGCTTTTACCAGAATAAACATAACCAAGATCATTTGGTTCAAAACCTAACATTTGATTTTTTTTTTCTAATGTTTTTTCAACTTCCGATAACAAAGTTCCAGGTAAAACTTTTATATAAAGCTCTTCAGGAAAATACTCTAAAATTCCTTGTAGTTTTGCAAAGCTTAAGTTGTTAGAGGTTTGGATAATTCTTCCAATTTTTTTAGAATTAGATCCATTCATTTCAATAGGTGTTTCTTTTTGGTAGTTTTCAAAAATAAAATCTGAAACTTCTTGATCGTTTTTAGGAAAAAAGGGATCTGACATTAAAACCTTGGCAAATTAGGAAATTTAGTTTTCCCTGCATGTACGCGCATTCTGCCCTCTTCTGCGCATCGATGTAATATAGGATATACCTTGCCAGGATTTAATAAATTATTTTTATCAAAAGCTTTTTTGATATCGAGCTGCTGTTGAATATCTTCATTGTTAAACATTTCGCACATTAATTCTCTTTTTTCTACTCCAATGCCATGCTCTCCGGATAAAACTCCTCCAACTTTGACACAATACTTTAAAATATCTGCTCCAAAGTTCTCGGCTGCTTTTAACTGCTCAGGATTATTTGAATCAAACATAATTAAGGGATGTAAATTTCCATCTCCTGCATGAAAACAGTTGGCCACATCTAATTTATATTTTTTTGAAAGTTGATTGATATATTTTAAAACTTCTGCAAGTTTGTTTCTTGGGATAGATCCGTCCATACATATGTAATCTGGCGCAATTACTCCACAGGCAGTAAAAGCTGCTTTTCGACCCTTCCAAAATCTTAATCTTTCTTCATCGCTGTTGCTTGCTCTATTGTAAGTAGCCTTATTCATTTTAGCGATATCTAAAACTTTAGAAATTAAAGTATCAACTTCACTAGTAGTTCCATCTAACTCTACTATTAGCAAAGCTTCTACATCTCTTGGGTAACCAGCTTTGGCAAAATTATCCGTTGCAATAATTAATGGTTTGTCCATAATTTCCATTCCTGCTGGGACAATTCCTTTTGAAATAATATCAGCTACACACTGACCTGAATCTTCAATGCTATTAAAGCCTATTAATACTGCTCTGACAGATTGTGGTTTTTTTAAAATTCGAACAGTAATTTCTGTTGCAATACCAAGCAAACCCTCGGAACCGGTAATTAAACCTAAAATATCATACCCTTCTGAGTCTAAATGCTTCCCGCCTATCTTTAAAACTGTTCCGTCCATCAAGACAAATTCTACCCCGAGTAAGTTATTTGTGGTTGTTCCATACTTTAAGGAATGAACGCCTCCTGAGTTTTCAGCAATATTTCCTCCGATAGAACATGCAAGCTGACTAGAAGGATCTGGAGCATAATAATAACCTTTGTGTTGAACTGCTTGGGTAATAGCAAGGTTTGTAACACCTGGTTGGGTTACAACACATCTATTTTCAAAATCCGTTTGTAAAATTTTATTAAATTTTCCCATGCTCACTAAGACGCAATCTTTTAATGGTATCGACCCTCCTGAAAGACCAGTTCCAGCCCCTCTTGGCACTACTTTAATTTTATTCTGGTTGCAGTATTTTAAAATTTCAGAAACCTCTTTAGTATTTTCTGGCAAAACCACAGCAATGGGTTTTTGTCGGTATACGGAAAGACCATCGGTTTCATAGGGTTTTAATTCATCCTCATCTGAAATAACATTTTTGGTAAAGTTTTTTAAATTTTTTATAATACCTAATCGATTATCTAAAGTTTTTTGATCTGCTTCAGGTAGTGTTAAAGGCATAGTTGCAAATATCTTTGAAACAGTATTTTAAAGAATTTTTCTAATTTTATCCAATGCTTTTTCTATGTTTTCATAGGAGTTGGCAAAGCTAAATCTTACAAAATCTGAACATGATTTTCCAAAACTAGTTCCTGGTACTAATGCAACACCAGCTTCATATAGGCATTTGTCTGCGAATGCAGAACCGTTCATGCCAGTTTGGCTTACATTTGGAAAAACATAAAAAGCTCCTCCAGGATTGTTACAATGAATTCCTTTGATGCTATTTAATCCATCGACAATTAATTTTCTTCTTTTAGAAAATTTTTCCATCATATCATCTAAAAAATCATGGGGCCCATCTAATGCTGTAATTGCAGCAATTTGGTTTGCAGCAGAAACGCATGAATAGCTATTGATTGCCAATCTAGTAACCTTATCAATTAATTCTTGAGGCCACACACTCCATCCTAATCTCCATCCAGTCATAGCATAAGTTTTGCTCCAACCATCCAAAACAATTAGTCTGTCATAAATTTCTGGATAATAAAAAAAGGAAGGCATTTTTTTTCCATCGTAAATTTGTCTTGAATAAATTTCATCACTTAAGATTGCTACTTGAGGATATTTTTTTAAGCCTAATACTAATTTATCTATTTCTTTTTTATCAATTAGTCCTCCAGATGGATTTTGAGGATTGTTAATAATAATTAGTTTAGTCTTCTGATTAATTAACTTTAAAACTTCATCCGCTTTAAACGAAAAATTATTTTTTTCCGAAAGATACATCGGTACTGCTTTTGCACCAGTATAGTTAATCATGGATTCATATATTGGGAAGCCAGGTTCAGGATAAATAATTTCTGACCCTACTTCTCCAAAAAGTAAAATTGCAAAATACATAATAGGTTTTCCACCAGGGGTAATTAAAACTCTGGAAGGATCAACTTCTGCGTCATACATTTTTTTAATATGCCTAGAAACCGCTTGTCTTAGTTCTAAAATACCATTTGCAGGCGTGTATCCGTGATGGCCATCATCTAGTGCTTTTTTTGCAGCTTCTACAATATGTTTTGGAGTAGAAAAATCTGGCTGGCCTATTCCAAGGTTAATAATTTGTTTTCCTTCTGATTCTAATTTTTTAGCTTTTGCTAGAATATCGAATGCGGTTTCTGTGCCAAGTCTAAAAAAACTCTCTGCAATTTTCATATTTACCTAAAAATAACTTTTGATTTATTTAATTCTTTAACACTTCTACAGCCCATTAATGTCATATCTCTTTCAATTTCATTTTTCATTTTTGAAAGTAATTGTTCAACACCCCTTCGACCTCCTGCCGCAAGTGCATAAAGATAAGCTTTCCCAAATGAACAGGCGGTTGCTCCTAGAGATAGAGCTTTTAGAACATGGGTACCTCGACGAATACCAGCATCTACTATAATTTCTACTTTTCCACCTACCGCATCCACTAATCGTGGTAATTGATCAAAAGCAGAGACTGATCCATCTAACTGTCTTCCTCCATGATTAGAAATCATGATTGCTGTAGCTCCAATATCAATTGCTTTTTTTGCATCCTCTACAGATACAATCCCTTTTAAGGCAAAGGGTCCGTTCCATCTTTTCGCAATATATTCTGCATCTTTCCAATTCATACTTCGATCAAATTGTTGATTGATGTAATCAATAATAGATGTTTCAATATTTGAGCCCTTGGTAGTCATATGGGCAATGTTTGCTAATTTATATTTTGGTCCAAATAAATACTTTAAACTCCACTCTGGGTGAGTTGCAAAACTAAATAAACTTTTTAATGTTAATTTTGGAGGAGTTGTAAATCCTGTTCTTAAATCTCTTTCTCTATTACCAGCTACTATTGTGTCTACTGTTAGACAAATTGCATTAAATCCAGATTCTTTACATCGATCAATTAAATTATCGGTTAGACCTCGATCTTTATGTATATAAATTTGAAACATTTTAGGTCCTTTAGAAACTTTAGTGACATCCTCTATGCTAGTAGTTCCCATAGTAGACAAACTAAAAAAAGTTCCAAACTTTTCTGCAGCAGATGCGGTCGCTCTTTCTCCTTCATGATGATACATTTGATGCATGGCTGTAGGCGAAAGAAAAAGTGGAAAATTAATTTTTTGTCCTAGGACCGTAGTAGAAGTATCAACATGGGTAACATCATTTAAAACATTAGGAACTAAGTCACATTTATTAAAAGCTTCGGTATTTCGTCTTAAGGTTACTTCATCATCTGCTCCACCATCAATGTAATGAAATATTGGCGAAGGAAGTTTTTTTTTTGCTAATAATCTGAAGTCATCAACATTGTGACAGTCAGATATTCTCATTCAATGGGGTTAGAATAACGTAAGAAAATTAAATGAAAAACTATTTGCACCAGGATTTTTGTCTCCTAGACTTGCATTTGATATATGATTGTATCCTAACGAAAGATTTGTGCTTTGTCCTAAATTTAACCCAAGATTAATTTGGGATTTAAATTCTAAAATGTTTCCAAGATCTTTTCCATCCCCTTTTGAATAAAAACCCGGGGTAAAGCTTGGTGTAATTGTAAAAATTCCTAGATTGTAATCTGCTTTTACTCCTGCAAAGGCCATGGCTGAACTTTTATCTGTAACAAATGCTCCAACGATAGGCTTAATATCTCCGATTGCAGATTTGTAGGCTTTGTCATCAGAAAAATGATAGGTAGTTTCAAATAAAGAAGCTCTTGCTCCTTTATCACTAAAATCAAAACTACCAACACCAAATCTTAAACCATCTGCATAGGCAGTTTGGTTTAAAATTACAAAAAGAATTGCAAATAAAGTTTTTTTCATTTTGGTTGGGTTTATATTATTTAAATGGATAAAAAAAGCTAATCCTTTCTCAAAAAAACATCGTTTTTACTGGTTTTTTTATTTTTTTTGTAAAATTTTAATATCCATTCGACATTTACGAAAGCTAATTTTTTCCATGGAATATCTTTGTAAGAAAAAAAACGAACTTCTAAAGATTCAATGCCTGGCTTAAATTTTTTACCTATCATTTCAGCTAGAAAAATTATCTGAATAATGTTTTTTTTGGTTACTGAAAAAATAGCCATTAATTTTTTTATTTTAATTTTTATATTTGCCTCTTCTCTTGCCTCTCTGATGGCGGCTTTTTGAATGTCTTCATGTCCGTCTACAAAACCTGAGGGCAAAGACCATAAACCATAGCCTGGCTCGATTGCTCTCTTGCATAATAAAAATTTATTATTTTTTACAATCAATGAGCCCACGGAGACTTTCGGACTATTATAATCTATAAAACCACAAATTTTACAAACAGGTCTAATTTTTTGCTCTAGATCCACTTTTTTTTTTATAAAAATATGGCAATGTTTAGGTTTCAAATTTAGATCTCCTATAAATAAAATAAAAACCTAGTGCTAAAAGAATGATCGGTAAAATCCATAAAAAAATATTAGTAAGGTTTAAGGGTGGATTTAACAAAATCCAATTTCCATATTTATTTGCTAAAAAATCATATATTTCATTATCAGTCTTTCCGGACTCAATTTGAGTTTTAACAAAAAACTTAATGTCTTGAGCAAAATCAGAGTTTGAGTCATAAATCGACTGACCCTGACAAACTAAACACCTAAGATTTTTCAAGAGCACCTGTGTTCTATTGGCTTGATCATCTGCAAAAACTTGCATGGTAAAAAAAATAACAAACATCATAATAAATATATTTCTCATAAAATATTTTTTAACAACCATTGGTAAATTTTATCATCGATAGGTCCGACATGTTTAAAAATAATCTTACCATCTTCATTAATCAAAAAAGTCTCCGGAACTCCGTAAGCTCCTGCTAAAATAGATATTTGACCCAAATCATCTACATATATCTCCGCGTAAGGATTTCCTAATTTTTTAAGATATTTTAGAACATTCGTTTCATTATCTTTATAATTGATACCAATAATTTTTATATTTTTTTTACTCAAGTTAATTAAAAATTCATGTTCAGTCCAACAAGGAGCGCACCAAGATGCAAATATATTAATGATGAACTTTTGTTTTATGTTCTTTGGATAAAAAGAACTAGAATTTTTATTATTTAAAGTTTTTGCATTAAACTCTGGAAAATCTTTTCCTATCATGATCGTGGGATTATGTTTTACCTCCCGCTTCAGTGAGAAAAAAAATATTACAAAAACGCTAAGAAATAAAATAAAAATAAATAAAATTTTTTTATTTTTTATAAAAGACACTTAAAGCTCCTCCTAATGCAATTAAAAATAAGGAAAACCAAATACCATGTATAAAAAAATTATAATGGTATCTAGCTTCAAAGCTTTTTAAGTTTCCCTTTGGATAATTCATCACAATATAGTGATCAGAAAAAAACTCACTTTTAATACTCGTTTCTGAGGTAAGTTGTTCTGGTTGAAGATATTTTCTTACAGAAGGTGTTAAGTTAAACGAATAATTATTTTTAATAACCTCAAACTTAGATATTAGCTCTATATAATTTTTTTGCTTTGTTTCATAAGTATTTAATATCTCAAAACTAACTCCATTTTTTATAATTTTTTTTCCAGGTTGAATTTCAAACTCCATTTCTGTTGAAAGAAATGAATTTAAAAAAATTGAAAGCACAAGTAAGCCAAACCCTAAATGAGAAAAAATTCTCGGTTGATAAAATTTATTAAAAAAATAATTTTTTTTAATTGCATCAATCAAAGTATTTAAAAGTAAAAATAGTGATGTAAAAATTCCAATTATTAAAAATAGGTTTGTTTTTTTTACTAATAGAATAATGAAAAAAGTAATTATAAAAGTAAATAAAACTGTAAAAATAATTCTTTTCTTTAGGTTAAAAAAATTATTTTCTAACCATGTGAGCAAAGGTCCTATCGCCATCAAGATTATAAATATAAATAAGAATGGAGCTATAAGTGCGTTATAATATTGTGGTCCCACAGAAACACTTTTATTAAAAAGAGCCGACAAAATTATCGGATAAACCGTACCAACAACCACAATGGATAAAAAAAACATTAAAAATAAATTATTAAATAGTAAAAAACCTTCTTTGCTCAAAATAATTAATTTTTGTTTTTTAGAGTTAGACTGGGTTTTTAAAATAAAAATTACAATAGAAATAAATGTAATGATTAAAATAATTAATAAAATAAAAAGTCCTCTGGATGGGTCGTTTGCAAAAGCATGAACAGAATTTAAAATTCCAGACCTGACTAAAAAAGTTCCCAATAAACTTAAAGAAAAAGTAAGTATAGCTAACAACGCAGTCCAAGACTTAAATTGCTCTTTCTTTTCCATAACAAATAAACAATGAATTAATGCAGTAGAAGCCAGCCATGGCATGAGCGATGCATTTTCTACTGGATCCCAAAACCAAAAACCACCCCATCCTAATTCATAGTAAGCCCAAATAGATCCTAGAGAAATTCCTATAGTTAAAAAGGTCCAGGCAATTAAAATCCATTTTTTTGCAATCATTACCCAGCTTGAATTAAAATTATGAGATAAAAGACCAGCAAGCACCAAACTTAGAGTTAAAGAAAAACCTATATAACCTAAATAAAGAAAAGGTGGATGAATAAGTAACAATGGATCTTGTAAAATAGGATTTAAACCTAATCCCTCTTTAGGCGCTGGTATAACTTCGTCAAACGGGTTTGAGAACAAAATCAAATATAATAAAAAAATAATTTGTAAATTATTCTGAAAAAAAATGATTAAAGATTTGAAAAATACATCTTCAATTTTAGTAATTCGAATAAAACAAACTCCATAAACAGCTATAATACTTATAAAAAGCAACATGCTACCTTCATGATTACCCCAGGTACCTGCAATTTTATAAAATATAGGTTTTAATGAATGTGAATTTTCATAAACCGCTAGGATAGAAAAATTGGAAGTATAAAAAAAAAACAAAAGTACAAAAAAACTTACAATAAGAATAAAAGATGCAAGAATATAGCTTACAAAACCTAATGAATATTTTTTTTTAAAGAAAAAGATATTAAAAAAAATAGAAAAAAAGAAACTAGCTAGAAGTAAACTATTTGCAAAACTACTTGCCATAATTTTTCTTCCATTGTCCCTGTTGTTTTAGGGATTCAGAAATTTCTTTAGGCATATAATTTTCATCATGCTTTGCAAGTATGCTTTCGGCTTGTAAAGTAGAACGATTTAAAAGCTTGCCTTCAATTACTGCCCCTTGTCCCTCCACAAAAAGATTAGGTAGTATTCCTTGATAATTTATATTTAAAAAGTTTTTAAGATCCGTAATTTTAAAGGTATATAAATTATCCTTTTTGATTAATGATCCTTTTTCAACCATTCCACCTACACGAATCTTTTGAGATGGTAAGTTAGTAACTAATTTTAAATCTGTAGGAGAATAAAAATAAACCAAATTTTTCTTAAGGGATGTTAAAATAAGGTTTGCGGTGACAACGCCTACAATCAATATAATAAAAAAAATAAGTAATCTTTTTTTTACAGGTTTGGTTAAATGAATAGTCATAGCACTTATTGTTTATATTCAGACTTTAACTTTAAGCTTTCGATCTTAAAACGTATAAAAAAAATAATGAGACTTAAAATGCAAAAAGCTGAAAACATCACTAATAAAGGCGATAGCATAGATGGATGAATAGTGGACCCACCAACTATTTTAATACTTGCAGGCTGATGTAAGGTATTCCACCAGTTCACTGAAAATTTAATTAAAGGCAAAACCGGAAAGCCAATAATTGCAATAAAACTCGAAACCTTTTCAGCAACATAAAAATTTTTGTTCATTTTCCATGAAACTAAATAAGCAATATAAATAATCACCAACATAAGCATGGAGGATAACCTAGCGTCCCATACCCAAAATGTCCCCCAGGTTGGTCTGCCCCATAAAGATCCAGTACATAAGGAAATAATACCAAATACTAGCCCTATAGGAGCTAAGCTTTTTACAATTAAAGTAAATATTCTAAATTTTAGAATTAATGAAATAAGACTACAAATTCCCATGATAGAAAAAATCATCAACGATAACCAGGATGCGGGAACATGAACATACATAATTCTCACTGCATCACCTTGTAAGTAATCTGCTGGAGAAAATACTAGAGAAAGAATGGTACCAAAAACAACAAGAATAATAAAAATTACCTTTATCCAAGATAAATAATTTTCGTAAAAATCATGAAAAAATTTTTTATTCAAAAATTTAAGCATGTTTTGAACTTAATAGATTGGGAGAGAAAGTTAAACTAACACTTTTGTCCAGCTTGGAAGAAGGGAGAATGGGACAGAAACTCCAAGCTGAACAAATTAATATCTATTTAACTAGAGTTTTTGACTACGTGATGTGTAAAAAGTGTTAACTTTAAGGCAGTCTAATTGGTCTGTTTTAAATATAGACCTTCTTTATTCTGACCCCTAAACATCTCTTTAATAAGTGGGTGACTTATTGGCTCGCTTCTATCGTCTAAGACTAGATTTTGCTCTGACACATAAGCTTCGTAAGTGATCTCATCGTTTTCAGCTAATAAATGATAAAATGGCTGATCTTTTTTTGGTCGCACATCTTTTGGAATAGACTGGTACCACTCCTCTGAATTATTAAATTCAAAATCAACATCATAAATTACACCTCTAAATTCAAAAAGCTTATGTCGGACCACTTCGCCAATAGAAAATTTGGCTTGTCTAGGTGTTTTTGTAGCCATGCTTATTTCATAAGGTAATTATTCATTTAAAATAATCAAGTCTTTAATTTTGTTGATAAATACATTTTCAGAGGAAGTATTGAGCTGTCTGTTTCAAAATACACAGGAACATACGCATTATTTATTTTTGCAAAAAATACCATAAGGGATCTGTCATTAAGTTTTTTTTCATTTTTAAATTTATGACCCGAAATTGCCTGATAGGTAAGCAGACATTTATGAGTAATGTTGAATTGATTTTCTCTAAATTTAATTAAAAAAGATTTGTCTAATTTTTGTTCATTTAGAGTTATTTGATAAACATCATCCCCGTCAAAAATTTTAACTTTATTACTGCAACTAAAATTGTTTTTAATATCAAATAGGTGTCTTTTTATTGCTGATAATGGATCGATAACATTTGTAAGTTCCTCGATTTTAATATTTTTATGATCAGAACCCTTATTTAATATTTTCTTATCAAAAGAAAGTTCATCATTTGTTTTTTTAAAAGCGTAATTTTTTATCTTATCTTTTTTCGTACTTTTAAAAAAATATGTAATTTCATTAGGTAAAAAATTTGTTTTAATTTCAGTTTGAGATTTAGAAAAAAAACTTGCAAGACCTACATTATCAATAGATGCATAAAACTTTTTATCATCAAATCCAAAAGACAAATGAACAAAATCTAGGCCAAAGCCTACTATTTCGTAATCATACTGTTTTGCAAAAGAAATAGTATTTTGTGTTAAGAATAAAAATAATATAAAAATAAATTTACGAAGCATGAACAAATCTACCATTAAGTTTATAGCAGATTTTGGTCCATTATTAATTTTTTTTATTTTTTATAAAAAATATGGAATGAATCAGGCCATTCTACCTTTAATCATTGCTACATTTATTTCTGTAGTTGTATTTTTTTGGATTGAGAAAAAAATTCCCTATCTTCCGTTAATAAGCGCATTATTTGTTGGTGTGTTTGGGGGGTTGACTATTATTTTTGATAATAAAGTTTTTTTCTACATGAAGCCAACCATTATTAATTTAATTTTTGCAGTTATTTTAATCGTGGGAAAAATTTTCGAAAAATCTTTTTTAAAATTAATGCTGGAATCAAATATAAGTTTGGCGGACGAAGGTTGGAATATACTTACTAATCGATGGATTATTTTTTTTATTTTTTTAGCTTTATTGAATGAATTAGTGTGGAGATTGTTTGGCGAAGATTTATGGGTTAAATTTAAAGTATTTGGTATCCTACCTATCACATTTGTTTTTTTAATATTACAGGTAAAATTAATTCAAAAATTTAAAATAGATTAACTGTGCAGCTAAAAGTTATTCATAATCATAATTATTCTGAAGAGTTTTTTTTTAATAGAAAAGAGCTAGGCGAAATCCTAAATCTTTATGGATCTATGGTTTCTAAAGGAGAGTGGAAAGATTATGCTATTTATATTAGCAAAAATATTGTTGGCTTTGATATTTATCGTAAAGCAACAGAAAAACCTCTTTATCAAATTATTAAAAATTTAAAGCCAAAGAAGAATCAAAAATTTACAGTAAAAGATCAATTCGGAAAAATTATTAAATATTCAGATCAACTGAGCGCTGTATTAAATATCATTCAGAAAAAAAATATTAAGCTAGTTAAGTGAAATTTCACAAATCTAATCTTCCAGAAAAAATTTGTTTTACCTGTGGTTTAAGATTCGCTTGGAGAAAAAAATGGAAGAAAGACTGGGAAAAAGTTAAATATTGCTCGAAAAAATGTTCTAGAAAAACCCCCAACTAAAAGTTGGGGGTTAGAATTTTTATTTAGTCTCTTCTTTGACCAAAAAGTCTTAGCAACATAATAAATAGATTGATGAAATCTAAATATAATGTCAGCGCACCCATAATGGCAGTTTTTGCTGCAGCTTCTCCTCCTCTGCTAGTAGCAAAATACATTTCTTTAATTTTTTGAGTGTCGTAAGCTGTAAGTCCTACAAAAATTAACACGCCTAATACTGAAATCACAAATTCAGTTGCGCTTGATTTCACAAAAATGTTTACAATCGAAGCGATGATAATTCCGATTAAACCCATCATTAAAAAAGATCCAAGACCCGTTAAATCTTTTTTAGTTGTGTAGCCGTATAAACTCATTGCGCCAAATGTTCCTGCTGTAATGAAGAAAACTCTTGCGATACTAACGCCAGTGTAAACTACAAATATTGATGAAAGTGATGCACCCATAAGTGCTGCAAATATCCAGAATACAGTCTGCGCTCTAGCAACACTCATTTTCTCAATTCCAAAACTCATATAGAATACGACGCCTAGAGGAGCTAATGCTATTACCCACATTAAACCGGTGTTGTAAATTGCATTACCGATTGATGTTAACCCAGTAATTGATCCAGATGCATTTGTAACTACAGATAATTTAAATAAAATAATTGCGACGATCCCAGTTAATAAAACCCCAGAGGACATAAAGTTATAAACTTTAAGCATGTAGGATCTTAAACCTTCGTTAATACTTGTGGTCTCTGCTCTCGTTGTCGAACGAACAGTTGCCATTCTTTCTTTTAAACTCATAAATTTTTTAACTCCTAAAATAGTTTCAAATTATTATGGTATTTATTTGTGACAATTTCAAGCCCGTAACTAGCCGAAAAAACGCTAAATATTGATTAGTTTTTTAATTAAACAAATAAGATCGCAATCTACAAATTCAAGTAAGATCAAATCGAACCCAACGATACAAATCACACCAATTCCAACCCAAGCAATCAAAGGGTATTTTTCTATAGATTTTGAAACAAAATTTGCAGCTGTGGCCATTAAAATGACTGAAAGGATTAATCCAAATATTAACAAACCATAATGATCTTTTGCAGCTCCAGCAACTCCAAGTACGTTATCAAGACTCAAAGCCACATCCGCTAACACAATAGTATAAACTGAATTCCAAAAAGAATCTGAGCTACGATCAGAGATTTTATGCTGCTTATTTTTTTGAATTACGTCTAAATATAATTTGTACGCAACCCAAAATAAAATAATGCCTCCAATTAGTTTTAAATATTTTATTTGAAGTAAGTAAGCAGTAATGAGCGCAAATATAATTCTTAAAACAACTGCGGCAGTTATTCCCCAAAATAAAATTAATTTTTTTTTTTCTTTTTCAAATTTGGAGGCAATCATTCCAATGATGATTGCATTGTCAGCCGCAAGAACAAAATCGATCATAATAATTTGGGCTAAAATAAAGGTTTGTTCAGCAAAATTATCCATGAATTTTTTATTTATTATTAAATATATATAAGATAAACAAATTTGTTTTTTTTATGAAGTATAAGCAATTGGGTAACAGTAAAATCAAAGTAAGCAACATATGCTTGGGAACTATGACTTGGGGTGAACAAAACACTCAAGCCGAGGCATTCGAACAAATGGATTATGCTGTGGATAAAGGAATCAATTTTTTTGATAGCGCAGAACTTTATCCTGTTCCACCTAGTGCAAAAACTCAAGGCGAGACTAGTCGAATTGTAGGTCGTTGGATTAAACAAAAAAAGAATAGAGATAGAATTATTTTAGCTGACAAAATTGTAGGAAGATCCAGTATGGAATGGTTCAGGGATGGTGGGGTCACGACAAGATTAAATAAAGAACAAATTACATTTGCTTTAGAAAGAACCTTAAAAAATTTGGACACAGATTATGTAGATCTGTATCAATTACATTGGCCCGACCGACCCATTAATGTTTTTTCAGGATTAGAGTATGAACATAAAGAAACTAAAGATATTATACCAGTTCTTGAAACGTTAGAGGTATTAAATCACTTTATTAAAGAAGGAAAAATTAGAAACATCGGCCTTTCTAATGAAACCGCCTGGGGTACTTTTCAATTTATTAAAACTGCAGAGACGAATAATTTAGCTAAAATCGTTTCCATACAAAATCCTTATAATTTACTTAATCGAAGTTTTGAGGTTGGAATTTCTGAAATCTCAATTAGGGAAAATGTAGGATTGCTTGCCTACTCACCACTCGCAAGTGGAATTTTAAGTGGAAAATATTTAGATGGAAAACTTCCTGAAGGATCGAGAATGAAATTGTTTGGACATCGATACCCTAGATACAAAACTATCAATTCAGAACCTGCCATTAGAGCTTATCATAAAGTTGCAAAAAAACATGGTTTAGATCCCTGCCAGATGGCTATCAAATTTTGTGATCTTCAGCCATTTATCACCTCCGTGATTATTGGCGCAACCAAGATGGAACAGTTAAAAAATAATATTGAGGCATTCAATATCAAGCTTGATGAACAAGTAATTAAAGATATAAACGATGTCCAATTAGTTTATTCAAACCCATGTCCATAAAAAAAATTTCTATTTATTTTTTTTTATTTTTTTTTAGCACTCAAGTCCTTGCTAAAATTAATATAGAAAAAAGATTTAAGATGTGGGAAAGCCAGTACTCAAATACTGCCGAAGGCAAAATGTGTTTTGCTGTTTCTACCCCTGTAAAAAAAACACCCAATAACTTAAACCGTGCTGAAATTAGAATATTCGTTACTTTTAGACCAAAAGAAAACGTAGCTAACGAAATTAGCATTACGAATGGCTACAATTTTAAACCTGGTAGTGAGGTTTTTGTAAACATCGGAAACGCAAGTTTTAGATTTACACCTAAAGATAATTTTGCTTGGTTAACAAGTTTTGATCAAGAATTGAATATGATTAAAACTATGAAAAAAGGAAATAAAGTGGAGGTGATTGGTATATCCACTAAAGGCACTAAAACCACGGATATTTATTCTTTACAAGGCTTTACCGAAGCTTATCAAGCGGCAAGAAATAATTGTAATAAAAAATGAAAAAAATTAAAAAAATTGTTTTAGCTTATTCAGGTGGATTAGATACTTCCGTAATTTTAAAATGGTTGCAAGATACTTATAAAGCAGAAGTCATTTGTTACACCTCAGATTTAGGTCAAGAGATTAACAGGAAAGCTATTTATAAAAATGCAAAAAAACTAGGTGTTAAAAAAATTATTATTGAAGATTTAAAAGAAACTTTCGTAAAAAATTATGTGTTTCCAATGATTAGAGGCAATGCTCTTTACGAAGGGATTTATTTATTAGGAACATCCATTGCAAGACCGTTAATTGCAAGAAGGCAAGTAGAAATTGCTAAAAAATATAAAGCACAAGCTGTATCACATGGGGCTACAGGAAAAGGTAATGATCAAGTAAGATTTGAACTAGGATATCATTACTTTGCGCCTAACTTAGAAATTATAGCTCCTTGGAGAACTTGGAAAATGAATTCGAGAAGTGATTTAATTAAATATGCTACAAAGAACGGAATAATAGTTCCAAAAGACAAAAAGGGGGCTCCTCCTTTCTCAGTTGATGATAATTTGCTTCATACTTCTACCGAGGGAAAAGTATTAGAAGATCCAAAAAAACCAGCTCCAGAATATATTTTCCAAAGAACCACTTCTCCAGAAAAAGCTCCTAATAAACCTGTTTTCATTACTATTGGATACCAAAATGGAGATCCTATTTCTATCAATGGAAAAAGGCTATCTCCAGCAACCTTATTAAAAAAACTAAATGATGTTGCGGGTAAAAACGGTATAGGAAGAGTAGATTTAGTTGAAAATAGATTTATTGGAATTAAATCAAGAGGTGTTTATGAAACGCCAGGCGGAACCGTTCTTTTATTTGCAAACCGAGCAATTCAATCCGTAACTTTAGATAAAAAAACTATGCATAAAAATGATGAGCTTATGCCAAGATACGCCGAATTAATTTATAATGGCTTCTGGTATTCTAATGAAAGATTAAAGTTACAAAGAATTATAGATAAAAATAGAAATAAGATTTCAGGCAAAATCAAAGTAAAATTATACAAAGGAAATATTACAATCATAAGTAGGGATACTAAAAATACAGCTTATTCCATGAAAAATGTTTCTTTTGAAGAAAACAAAACCTTTAAAAAAACAAAAGTTGAAAATTTCATCAACAAAAATAAAAAGCTCCTAAGAAAATAAATTTGTAGTTGAGGGAAAATTTTTAATAAATTAATCCGCATAATGTATCACTTGGTAACTAAATTTTAAAGAAAATTAAATCTCTGTTTTTATTTGCAAAAATATTTTCATTTTAATATTCAAAATAAAACACCTTGAATTAAGCCATTTTTTAAATTTCTAGATTTTTAGTTGAATAGAGAAATGCTTTTAAGCGTATGAATTTATTTATCTATTTTTTTCATCAATAATTTTTATCGTTTTTTGACTTTGAATATTGATTATGATTTGATGATTAATGGAGGAGGTGT
This sequence comes from Candidatus Pelagibacteraceae bacterium, assembly GCA_038146245.1. Classification (GTDB taxonomy): domain Bacteria; phylum Pseudomonadota; class Alphaproteobacteria; order Pelagibacterales; family Pelagibacteraceae; genus JAYQRG01. The sequence goes on from JAYQRG010000010.1 coordinate 19,986, forward strand.
TTATGTCACCACCTGAAATCTAAAGTAAGGTTAATAAGTTTTATTTTAGTATTTTAAATACAATACATAGAATCCATTTTTCTAAATGGATTCAGCCGAAGAGGCACAACGAATTGGGGAGCTCTTCTGGAATTAGACCAAAAGAGCGGCCCCCTGACCAATTTCTAGTTAAAAATTCTCAGATAATTAAAGGAATTTAGCTTATAGCTTGGTTGTTTGACTTTTTTATAATTTAGAATAAATTAGGTATGCATTTACCGCATAGGTAGTATGCGCCATTCACATGGATTAAAAGTGACTCATCTACATGAGTTAAAAGTAGGACAACTTTTAACAAGAGGTACACTATGTTGCTAAATCGAATACATGATCTTCTGATCAAATTTTCGAAGCAAAAATCTGTTGAAAAAATCAACAAGACTTTATTTAAACAAGTAAAAGCTGTTGACGCGTATGCTAATGGAACAACAGGTTATGTAATCAAAAATGGTTCTGGAAAAGGTATTGCAAAAGCTCATCTAGCACCAAATAGATTTCAATAATCAAAAAAATTTTAAAAAGGGAGAGATTTATACTCTCCCTTTTTTAATCGTATTAAATTTTAGAATAATTGTAGGCCTTAAGAGTATTTTCTAAAAGACAAGCAATGGTCATAGGTCCTACTCCTCCTGGAACTGGTGTTATTGCTTTTACATAATCTTTCATATTTTGAAAATCGACATCTCCTACAATTTTTTGTTTTCCATTACCTTGGAGTCTATTAATTCCAACATCGATCACAACGCAGTCTTCTTTCACCCATTCTTTTTTTACCATTAATGGTTTCCCTACTGCCGCAATTAAAATATCTGCCTGCCTACAAATATTTTCTATATTTTTTGTTTTGGAATGAACTATCGAAACTGTACAATTTTCTCTCAATAAAATTTGTGCCATCGGTTTTCCATTAATATTGGACCGTCCAATAATCACAGCATGTAATCCGCTAAAATCTTTTATAATTTTTTTTAACAAGTAATGGCACCCCAATGGAGTGCATGGAACAAATGAATCATTTCCAGAAGATAATTTACCGACATTGATAGGGTGAAAACCATCTACGTCCTTTTTGGGATCTATAGTTTCAATAATATCTTTTGGATTAATATGATCTGGAAGTGGAAGCTGTACTAGAATTCCATGGACTTTTTTGTCTTTGTTTAATTTTTTAATTTCTTGAACAAGTTTTTTTTGAGTAATACTACTGCTAAATCTTAAAACTTTAGAACGAATACCTACTTCATTAGCAAATTTTTCTTTGTTTCTTACATAAATTTGACTAGCAGGATGATCGCCAATTAAAATAACTGTAAGGCCGGGTTTTTTATTTTTTGGTAATTTATTAATAGATGTTTTAATTTTTTTTCTTAACTCTTCGGCAATTTGTTTACCATCAATAATCATCAAAATAAGCCTGGTGCAAAAATCTCGAATAAGAGATTACGTATAAACATCAACAACAATATCAGCACTACTGGAGAAAAATCTAATCCAGCAATAATCGGTAAATATTTTCTAATTTGGTTTAATAGAGGATCTGTTAGTTTTTGACTAACCTCTAATGCTGTACTTACCAAACGGTTGCTTGAGTTTAAAACACTAAATGCAACAAGCCAGGATAGGATTGCATTAATAATCACTACCCAAAGATAGATATTAACTATGGTATCAAATAAAATTAAAATAGATTTCATTTATCAATTTTCTCTACATAAATGGATTGAGATGGAAAAGCAAAAGAAGCTTTGTTCTCTTCCACAATTTTTTTTATTTCTAAACCTAGTTTATCTTTAGTTTCAATGTATTCTTTGTATTCTTTCGATTTAGTGTAGCATCTAATTCTAATATTAATTGAGCTATCGGCAAAAGCATCAAACTTGACAAAAGTGGGCCAATCTGGATCTGGTAAAAATTCTTCAGAAGCTGAAATAAATTTTTCAATTTTAGATTTGATATTTTTAATTTGATCAGAAGATGTTTTATATTCTAGTCCAATAATCCAATCGATTCTTTTTCCTGTACTTCTTGTGGTATTGGTAACTGCTTTTTCAGCAAATTGAAAATTAGGAATAATACATAAAGATTTATCAAATCTTCTTATAACAGTAGAACGAAAACCGATTTTTTCAACCTTCCCTTCAACAACGCTATCTACAGATATGACATCTCCAATTTTAAATCGTTTTTCTACTAAAACTAAAATTCCAGAAATTAAATTTTTAAATAAATCTTGAGCACCTAATGCAACAGCAACCCCGAACAAACCTAGCCCAGCAACTATGGGTCCAACTTTGATGCCCCAGATTTCCAATATTGCAGCAAAACCAATAACTAAAATAATAATTTTACATGATCTTGCAATCCAATGGATTAAGTCCTTGGTAATTAAGCTCTCTAAATTTTTAAAAAGAAAAAATAAAGGCTCAATAATTTGATGAAAAAACCAAAAAATTAACAAAGTTACTAATGACCGGTTTAAATTTTCAACTACGATCAAACCCTTGTTACTTGCTGAAATAAAATGACTAGCAACAAAAAAACCAAGAACAATGGGAAAAAATTTTATAGGACCCTCTAAAGCTTGAACTAGCGTATTATCAAACTGATTGGAGCTCTTGGTAGTAAAGTTTTCGATCCTTTTAAGAATAATTTTTGAAAAGATACCTCTAAAAATAAGAAATATTAAAAAAATACCAGCTGCTAATATTAAATCTTTTAATCCAGTCCCAAGAATTCCGGTACTCCAAATTTCCTTAAATAAGCCAAAGAATTTTTCTAGAATATCCATTATTTATTTTATGAAATATTAATGTGTATTAATCAAGGCAAAATTCTTCCTGGCCAGGATTAAATATTTTAATATTTTTCCACTGAATTTTTTTTAAAGGTAAAAAAACATTTTCGCTAACAGTTCTTAATTTAATTTTTGTACAATGTGATTGAACTTTATTATTTAAGATTGCTTTTAAAAAAGCATCTGCAGATCTTTTTGAATAAATAAAAACAATATCTAATGTATCTTTTAAAAAAAGATTTAAAGTATCTTTTTGAAAATTAGTATTTGGAGCACTTACATAATTAATTAGTTCATCCACACGATAGCCTTCTTTTTTAAATTCTCCTTTAAGGTCGTTAGAAATAAATTCGCCTCGGACATAAATGTTTTTAGAGGTTTTTGAAATTTCAGAATTTAAATAAATATTTTTTAACGATTGATAATTTCCTCCTGCAACAACTATATTTTGAAAACCTTTATTTTTTGCAACTTGAGCCGTGCTAGATCCTACACAAAAACATTTTAAATGATCTAGGTTATTTTGAATATCTAGTGCAAGAACTGCATTGCTGCTGGTAAATATAATATTATCATAATCTTTAAGGTTTACTTTTGAAGTTAGAACTTTTGAAAATTCTAGAATCGGATGAATATATAAATGATGGCCGAGCGAATTTAGCCTTTGAATTGTATCTAAGGAACTAATCTTGTCTTTTGTAAATAGTATGTGCAAGCTTACTCTCTTTCTCGACAAAGTCTTTTCCTGCTTTGCCCAAAATTTCTTCGGCTACATCTAATCCTATTTCTTCTGCTTTTTCAATTAAGCCTGTCTTATGTGCAGAAAAATATTGCTTTCCATCTAGGGACAATATTTCTGCCCTTAAAAAAATTTCATTTTCATTAATAGTTGCATTTGCTGCAATTGGAGTATCACAAGCCCCATTTACTTTTTTTAAAAAAGATCTTTCTGCCTTTGAAATCATCGCTGTTTCATGGTCGTTCACAGTTTTTAAAAGTTGAATCAAAGACTGGTCTTTCGCTCTGCATTGAACTGCCACGATGCCTTGTCCTGCTGCAGGAAGCATATGATCAAAATTAAGAACTTCGGTTACAAGATTATGATAACCTAACCTCACTAATCCAGCATAAGCTAAAATAATTGCATCTACTTGTCCCTCTTTTAATTTTTCTATTCTCGTATCAATATTTCCTCGCATAGGGATAATATTAAGATCAGATCTCAATCTTTTAATTTGAGCAACTCTTCGCACGGAACAAGTCCCGAGAGCCGATCCTGGTTTGAGAGTTTCTAAAGATTTGGCAAGTGGAGAAATTAAAGCGTCATTGGCTTCTTTTCTTTTTAGGAACGCAGCTAAAGTTAATTCTTCTAAACCAAAACTTGGGATGTCTTTTAATGAGTGAACAGCACAATCTATTTTCCCCTCTATTAATTCTTGTTCAATTTCTTTCACAAACAAACCCTTGCCACCTAACAACGCTAGATTTTGTGTTTTGAATTTATCACCAGAGGTTTTAATAATTTTTATTTCTAAATTTTCAGGTTCTAGAGATTTATTTGCGAGTAGTAATTCATCTTTGAAATGTTCTGCCTGCGCTAGCGAAAGTCTGCTGCCTCTAGTTCCAATAACAATTTTTTTTTTTAACATTTCAGTGTTTAAATAATATTAATTGATATATTAACATTAAAAATTTAGCGACGGGTAGTCGCATAATTATGCATAAAAAAATAACTTTCCTTGGAATTGAAACCAGTTGTGATGAAACCGCAGCAGCAATTATTGAACAAAATAAAAATGGTAAGGTAAAAATCTTATCTAATGTGGTTTCAAGCCAAATCGAACAGCATAAAAAATTTGGTGGGGTAGTTCCAGAACTTGCCGCTAGAGCTCATGCAGAAAATATTGATATCGTGATCAAAAAAGCAATTAAGGATAGTAAAATTAATTTAAAAAATATTGACGGAGTGGCAACGACCGCTGGTCCTGGTTTGCTAGTTTGTTTAACAGTAGGAATGACCGCTGGCAAAACGATTGCGCTATCTCTAAACAAACCCTTTTATCCAATTAATCATTTAGAAGGCCATGCCTTAACCATGGGAATTTTTAAACCCATCTCTTTTCCGTACCTGCTATTATTAATATCTGGGGGCCATTCTCAATTTTTATCTGTGAATGGTATTGGAAAATATAAACGATTAGGAACAACTATTGATGATGCCCTGGGAGAAGCATTCGATAAAACTGCAAAAATTTTAGGGATTGAATTTCCAGGTGGTCCTAAATTAGAGCAGTTCGCAAAAAAAGGTAACCCTAATACTTATGATCTGCCAAAACCAATTTTATATAGAGGTGGATGTAATATGTCTTTTGCAGGACTGAAAACTGCTATCCTTTTAAAGTCAAAAGAAATTAAAAAAGATCAAGAAAAATTTGACCTTGCTGCCTCTTTTCAAAAAACTATTTGTGAAATCTTGAAAGTAAAATGCAAAGTTGCGATGGAAATGTTTATTCAGCAAAACAAAAACAGTAAAAGTTTAAATTTTGTCGTCGCAGGTGGTGTTGCTGCAAACGAAACTGTTAGAAAAACAATTCAAATCACATCCGAACAAATGAATTTTCAATCTCATTTTCCACCTATTCAACTTTGTACGGATAACGCTGCAATGATTGCTTGGGCTGGAATAAAACAATTTGAAATGAAAAAAAAACCAAATTTAAATTTATCAGCACAACCCCGTTGGCCTTTAGATAAACGAGCGCCTTTTATGAAAGGTGCAGGAATTGTACTATGAAAAACTTTTGGCTGGTTAAATCTGAGCCAAATGTTTGGTCTATTGACCAACAACAAAAGGCTGGAAGTAAAGGAATAGCCTGGGACGGAGTTAGAAATTACCAAGCTGCAAATAATTTAAAAAAAATGAAAAAAGGTGATCATTGTTTTTTTTATCATTCAAATATTGGAAAAGAGATTGTAGGAATTGTTGAAGTTATAAAAGAAGCTTTCTTGGACAAAACTGATAAATCAAAAAAATTTGTTGCGGTGCAATTAAAATTCTTAAAAAAAATGAAATTTCCCGTGACTTTAGAAATCATTAAAAAAAATAGAGAAATATCCCACTTACCTTTGATCAAACAAAGTAGGCTTTCTGTAATGCCGATAGACTCAAAAAGCTGGAAAATTATTTGCAAGATAGGTAAAATCTAAAAAAAAACAGGGGGCATTGTGGCTAAAAAAAAATCAAAAAAGAAAACTATCACAAATAAAAAAGCTAAAACAAAAGTTAAAGCTAAAAAAACAAAAAAAACTTCTACCAAAGTAGCTAAAGAAAATATTTTTAAAGTTCCAGCTGAGTGGGCAAAAAAAGCTTATGTGGACAAAAAAGGTTATGAAAAAATGTACAATGACTCAGTTAAGAACAATGAAGCTTTTTGGGCCAAAGAAGGTAAAAGACTGGATTGGATTAAGCCTTATACCAAGGTTAAGCACGTTATTTACAGTAAAAAGAAAGTTGAAATTAAATGGTTTTACGATGGAACTTTGAACGTTTCCTACAACTGCATCGATCGACATCTTCCAAAAAGAGCTAAACAAACAGCGCTAATTTTTGAAGGGGATGATCCTGCAGTTTCAAGTAAAATTACTTACCAAGAACTTAAAGATGAAGTTTGCAAACTTGCTAACGGTTTAAAAGAAATTGGCGTTAAAAAAGGGGACCGAGTTACTATTTATATGCCGATGGTTCCAGCGGCAGTTTACGCTATGCTAGCATGTACCAGAATAGGAGCGGTACACTCTATCGTATTCGGCGGTTTTTCTGCTGACTCTTTATCTGGCAGAATTCAAGGATGTGAATCAGAATACGTAATCACAGCGGATCAAGGTGTTAGAGGGAAAAAACCAATTCCTTTAAAACAAACAACCGATGAAGCTCTAAAATCATGTCCCACTATTAAAAAATGTATCGTGTTAAAGCATACGGGTGCGGATGTGAATATGGAGAGCGGTAGAGATATTTGGTATCATGATTTAACTAACAATCAATCAACAGAGTGTGAACCAGAAGAAATGAATGCGGAAGATCCGTTGTTTATTTTATATACCTCTGGATCTACTGGTAAGCCAAAAGGTGTGATGCATACTACAGGTGGATACTTGGTGTATGCGTCTATGACACATCAATACATATTCAATTACAAAGATGGTGATATTTATTGGTGCACGGCTGATGTAGGTTGGGTTACAGGACATAGTTATATTGTTTATGGACCATTATCTAATGGTGCAACAACTCTAGTTTTCGAAGGAGTTCCAACGTATCCAGATGCAGGACGTTTCTGGCAAGTAATCGATAAACACAAAGTTTCTATTTTCTATACGGCTCCAACTGCATTAAGATCTTTAATGAGAGAGGGTGATGCGCTTGTAAAAAGAAGTAGCAGAAAATCCTTACGACTACTTGGTTCTGTTGGAGAACCAATTAACCCTGAGGCTTGGTTATGGTACCACAAAGTTGTAGGTGACTCTCGTTGTCCTATCGTAGACACTTGGTGGCAAACAGAAACAGGTGGAATCTTAATTTCTGCCCAACCAGGTGCAATCGATCTAAAACCAGGTTCAGCAACAAAACCATTCTACGGTATTCAACCAGTTGTAGTTAATGAAAAAGGTAAAGAATTAAAGGGCGCTTGCGAAGGAATTTTATGTATGAAAGATTCTTGGCCAGGTCAAATGAGAACCGTGTATGGTGATCATCAAAGATTTATAGATACTTATTTTGCAGCCTACGATGGCTACTACTTTACTGGAGATGGATGCAGAAGAGATAAAGACGGATATTATTGGATCACAGGAAGAGTGGACGATGTGATCATTGTTTCAGGTCATAACTTAGGTACTGCTGAGATAGAAAGTGCTTTTGTTGCTCATCATAAAGTGGCGGAAGCAGCAGTAGTTGGTTACCCTCATAACATTAAAGGGAATGGATTATATTGTTATGTGACCTTAAAAGCAGGAGAAGAAGGTTCAGAGGAACTAACGAAAGAACTAAAAAACTGGGTTCGAAAACAAATTGGACCTCTTGCAACGCCTGATCTAATTCATTTTACTCCTGGTCTTCCTAAAACAAGATCTGGAAAAATTATGAGAAGAATTTTGAGAAAAGTTGCTGAAAACGACTACAGTAACTTAGGAGATACTTCCACGCTAGCGGATCCATCCGTAGTGAAAAGTTTAATCGATAATAGATTAAATCGTGGTTAACTAAAATCGGAAGTAATTCCTTTTTTTTCCCAATCACCAAATCGAGTAGGTTCTGGGCCTTCGGGCCCATTAACCTCTTTTGGCTTATCTAGTCTTATAGAAATTTCCTTTTGAATTTGATCTTTTTCTTCTAACAAAGCATTGAAATTCAAATCACATCCGTGGATGGGAACTGGGTAGTTTTTAATTTCGTTATTTAACTCTCCAAGTCTTTTGTGCAAATTTTCGATACTTTGATTTTTTCTTTTAAATGCTTCCTCTAAAGCTTCTTTTGAGATTTGTTCTAGAGTTTTGCTCATTTTAAAAATTACATTCTTAAAATTTTTGCAAAATCACTCATAATATTATTCCATTTAAGCTGCATGGAGTTCATTACAATTTCTTTATCCAGAACTTTTAATTCGTCTGCAATCGGAGCCCAATCATAAAGTGCCTTGGAGCTTTGAAAAAATGGATTATTTAAATAGTAATTATTTAAATCTACTTCCTCTAATCTTTTTTTAAATTCTTCAATTCTTTTTGTTCTAATTTCATCTGGCAACCCATTTGCTAGATCGGCCGTTATTATTTTTTCATACATAGCAAATATATTTTCTTTATTAAAATCTTTATGTAGGTGTTTTAAAAAAGAATAAGAAAATAAAGTTAAATCTTGCAAAGATACCGCGTAAATATTCCAAGAAGAAATATGTAATGATTTCATAAAACTTTCATCATCAAACATTTTTACATACCTTGTTCCCATTCTTGTTTTGACATATTCATACAAAGTTTGTTGGGTAACGTGAGAAGAATGTTTTCTGATATACTCTTCTAAGTCTGAAATGTTTTTTATTTGATGACTTCCAAAAAATAATCTTGAGATGGGTTTAAAGAAATAATCGGTTACACCTTCAATAATATTTTTAATATAAATCTCAGCATTTTTGTTCATCGTGATTAGTTTAGTAAAATGATAAATTATGTTTTGCAACTGCAAAATATTTTGCACTTATTCTACAATCCAAAGTGGAATTGAAACTAGATTTTAACTCCTAAATAGGTAGTATGAGCCCCTAAAGTTATAACTTTAAAACTAACAAAGGGAGGTTTAATGGCTAGTAACAGAGAAGCCCATTGGGAAAAAACCCATAGCTTAATGGTTTTAACATTAGCTATCTGGTTTTTCTTCTCCATGGTCATATTCATGTTTGGTCATGAAATAAATGGCATTAAATTCCTCGGCTATCCTTTAGCATACTATATGTCTGCTCAAGGTTCATTAGCAGCTTTCGTAATCCTGATCTTCTGGTCTTCTGGTAAACAAAACCAGATCGATGAAGAACATGGTTTCGGGGAAAGTGAGGAATAATGTTCAAAGGAAAATTTACAGATAATTTGCCTAAGATATACGGAACGTATACGGGTGGATTCCTAGTATTCTGTTTACTGATGGCTCTTCTTGAAAAGAATGGCGTGTCAGCTAAAACAATAGGAATTTTATTCTTAGCGTTTACGATCCTGATCTACGCAATCATCGGTGTACTATCAAGAACGATGCAAGTGGATGCTTACTACGTTGCAGGTCGTGAGGTTCCAACCGTATTTAACGGAATGGCAACTGCAGCGGACTGGATGTCAGGTGCATCATTTGTAGCAATGGCAGGAGGTATTTTCTACGGAGGATACGTCTACATGGCATTCTTGGTAGGTTGGACAGGTGGATACGTTTTAGTATCATCACTATTAGCACCTTATTTGAGAAAATTTGGTTGTTATACAGTTCCAGATTTTATTGGAACTCGATACGGTGGAAACGCTGCAAGATTATGCGCGGTTCTAGTATTAGTGTTGGCATCATTTACGTATGTGACTGCACAAATTAACGCAACAGGTACAATCGCATCTAGATTCCTAGGTATTCCATTCGGAGTAGGAGTTTGGGTTGGATTATTAAGTATCTTGTTATGTTCAATGCTTGGTGGAATGAGAGCGGTTACTTGGACACAGGTAGCTCAATATATCGTTCTAATCATCGCTTACTTGATTCCAATTTTCTGGATTTCTTGGAAAGATGGTTTTGGTATATTCCCTCACTTCCAATTAGGTACTGAAGTTCAAAGAATAGCAGCACTTGAAGCTCAATATGGGCTTGTGAAAAACAGTGCAGCAGCAATCAAAGCAGCGGGTGTGCCAGGAGGATTATCATATATCTCTACACCACACTCAGGCGTAGCACCAGGTGCTATGAATGCTTGGAAATATATATCTCTTGCAATTTGTATGATGGTAGGAACAGCTTCTTTACCTCACATCTTGATGAGATACTTTACTACTCCAAGTGTGAAATCTGCTAGAAGATCAGTGGCTTGGTCATTGTTCTTCATCTTCTTGCTATATTTCTCTGCACCAATGTTAGCTACTCTATCAAAAATTTCTCTTTTAGATCCAAATCTAAAAACTGGAATTATTGGTAAGCCAATAAAAGAAGTAATGGCTATCGAGTGGGTGAAACAGTGGATTGCGGTGAAGCAAGCATACATTGCTGACTTTAACAAAGACGGCATTCTTCAATTGAACGAATGGTTCATGAGAGGTGACGTAGTTGTTTTAGCAACTCCTGAAATGGCGGGATTACCGTACACAATTTCTGGACTAGTTGCTGCTGGAGGTATGGCAGCTGCGATGTCTACTGCGGACGGATTGATTCTTGCGATTGCAAACGCGCTTTCACACGACGTTTATTATAATATGATAAACCCGAAAGCAGACGTTGCGAAAAGATTAATTGTTGCTCGTTTATTATTAGTTGTGATCGGTGCTCTTGGAGCATACATCGCATCTATGCGACTAACAGGAATCTTAGGAGCAGTTGCTTGGGCATTTGACTTTGCGATGTCAGGCTTATTCTTCCCACTTGTACTTGGTGTATGGTGGAAGAGAGCTAACAGAGCAGGCGCAATAGCTGGAATGTTAATTGGTCTAGGTGTTGGAACTGCATATCTAGTATATGTTGGACCAGCATTTATGGCGAAAACTCCAATTCTTGGCGTTGACCATTTAAGATTTGGTATCCCAGGAGCTTTAGCTAGCTTAATTGCAATGGTAGTTGTAAGTTTAGCGACTAAAGAACCAGATGCTGAAACTCAAAGAATGGTAGATGAGGTAAGGGTTCCATCAGGAAAACCAATCTTATCTAAAGCTCACTAATCAATTATTGATTTATATACAGGCGATATTTATTATCGCCTGTATACTTAAATAAAATGTCTCCCATTGTTTATTTCACAGATTATATTTTAGGACTTATCATGTGGACTCTCATCGCCAGATCGGCCATGAATATCTTCCAAAGGGAAGATTCAGAATTTTTTTTCATGAAGGCATTTGTTAAACTGACAAATCCGATACTCAATTTATTTAATTTCATTACTCCATCTTTTTTAATTAGACCTTTTGTTCCCCTTTATGTGGCTTGGTTTTTTTATATGTTTAGATTTTATTTTATGCCTTATATTCTTGGCTATTCTGTCATGGGTATGCTTTCTTTTCCTTTAGAAAGTGAAATTGCAGAGTTTTTATACAAAATAACTAGAAAATCTTTTTAGAATTTACAAAAATATTTCTTTTTCCAATATTACAGATCTTTAATAATTCTTTAAAATTTTTGTGATTTAATTGTTTAATTAAATACATAAATAATCTTGCTGTAACGATAGCGTCTCCTAAAGAAGAATGTCTTTTTTGGTCTGAGTAGGAAATTTTTAACTGGTTACAAAGATCGGTTAGTTCATAACTTTCAAAATTTGGGAAAAGACCTGCCGCTAAGTAAATAGTGTCAATTTTTACGGCCTCTCTTACTCTAGATTCCAATTGAGTATGACTTAAATTTCTTGCAATAAAGCTACAATCAAATTCTATATTATGTCCAACTAAAACAGAGCGTTTAAAATACTCCCTCAGTTTAGGTTCAATATTGTAAATATTAGGGCTGTTTTTTACCATCTGATCTGAAATGTGGTGAATTTTAAAACTTGAAGATGGTATAGAAAAACCTGGATTTACAAATTCGTCCAACTTCTCATCTTGTATCTCTAAATTTCTAATTTTAACTGCTGAGATTGAAATAATTTTATCATTACTCGAGTAATTTAAACCAGTCGTTTCTGTATCCAGTACGCAGTAAGTAATGTTAGAAACATCTAACTTATTAACTGATTCAATGTTTAATAATTTTTTTATGGGACTAAAAATATTCCGCACTGAAATCTCCTCTTACTCTTTGTTTTAATTCTTCAATTTTTTTAAATGACATTTTAAGCAGGCGTTTATCTAGATCATTTAGTTGATGCACATCAATAAAGTTTTTAATGGTTAAGTTTTTTCTAGCTCTTTTCACTTGGTTTTTAAGTAAAATTAAAGATAAAAAACTATGAGATCTATGAAAGAAATCATATTCGCTTTCATCAAATACTCCTAGTTGGTGTAATTCTTTTAATCTTGTGAAAGTAGAGGTGGAGGTAATTCGATGTTTAATTGAATATAACCGAATAGATTCTACCAAAGGTAAAGTACCTGCATGCTTTAAATTAAGTAGCCCTTTGTTTTCAGGATCATCTTTTTCTAATTTAAAACCACCAAAGAAATTTAAACCTGCATTGGTATTTTCTTCACTTTTATATAAATATCGAAGCAATTTTTTATTCGATATCTTTTCAAAAATAAAATCTCTTAAATTTTCTGCTAAGCTGCCATCACCATAAACAGATTTAAAATCATAAAGCATTTCAATATTACGTATTGATTGACCCTTAGGATTTTCCGTCCATTCAGTAATGAGATCCTTCCAACCTTGTAAACTATGACGCCAAAGCGGATTACTAGCCATTAAATTACCTTTGCAGAGAGGAATGCCACAATCGTCTAAGATTTTAGTAAAAATTTTAGCCAATTCGAAAAAATATTCATCTGCTTTTGAATCCTCATCACCAGCATAAATAATTCCGTTATCTTGATCAGGATGTAAATAGCTTTCCATTCTTCCACCGGACCCCATGTTTAAAACGCAAAATTTTGGAATTTTAAAATTAGGATATTTGGAGTTTAATTGATGAATCCCAATCTCAATTGATTTGTAATATATAAAATTATTTAAGAAACTAATCAAATAAGTAATTTCTCTTGGTAGTAAATTTTGATTTAAAAGATTCTCAACTAAATCGACTTGAAAATTTTTTATTTTAATTAGTCCTTCAACACTTTGACTATCTTCATAAATCAATGCATCGATTTGATTAATAGTGCTACCTAGTTCGGCAGATAATGCATCGTGCAAATATAATATGCCGGTTACCTCTTTATTTTCATTAATAACAGGAATATGTTTAAATGAATATTTTCTCATCTTACCAACCGCATGAAATAATAGATCCTCTTCTCTTGCAAAGATTACAGGGGAATTCATAATGTCTGAGACTGTAGGGGATCTGTGATTGAGTAATTTATATTTTTTAAAAATATCTTTTTCCGTAATGATACCTTTAATTTTTTTATTCTCGCATACTAAAATAGTGTATTTATTAGTCTCAGATGCCTTTTTGATTGCAACAGATGCATCTTCGTCTGAGGAGACAATCAAAAAATCTTTCCTAATAAAATTTTTTACTTTTTTTGAAAAAAGGGAAACTGTATTATTTTCAATTATCATAGTTTTTTATTTTATAAGTGGTATTGTTTATTAGAAGTTCATTTAATGATCAAATTATTAATTATTCTCATGGTGTTGATTTTGATTTTCTTTATATTAAGAAATTTCTTGAAAAAAAATAGCCAATTAGATCCGCGCATGAACCAAGATAATTATTGGATGCTGAGCTATGATTTTAAAGCATTAAAAAAATACGACTCCGTACATAAAGCATCCAGATTTAGGAATAATGTTATTTTTATTTATTACATGACTACGGTAGCCATTTTGGTTATTTTGTGTGCGGTTTTTGCGATTTCTATCGATTTAATTTTAAATTTTTAGAATAAAAAAAAACACATTTAAAAAAAAACCGCTATAAACCTATTTTTAAAAAAATGACAAATATTTGGATACTAATTTTTGCATTGGTTTATGTGGGCGCTGTTGCTGCTTATATTTATTTGCACAAATCCTCTACCAATGCTCAAGAATTTTATTTAGCAAATAGAAACCTTTCTTCCAAAGTGATGATGTTTTCTCTAGTCGTAGTTCCACTTGGAAACTACTCTATGTTTATGCATCCAGCATATGTATTTAGAGATGGTTTTCCCTATTTGATCGTAGCTACATCCTCTTTAATTGCCATGGCGCTTGCTGGAGTTATTTTTTTTAAAAGACAATGGGCATTAAGTAAAAGATTTGGCTATGTCACTGCAGGAGATATGTATTTTGACTACTATCAAAGCAAAACTCTAAGGTTACTTGTTATTTTAATATCTGCAGTACTTTGTCTAACTATCACCGTGCTACAGCTTAATATAACTACGGACTTTTTCTATTTAATCACCAATAAGCTTTTACCAAGATGGGCTTTTGCTCTTATTTTTGTCCTTTTAATTGCTGCTATGCTTTTCTTTATAAATTTTAAGACACTTAATGAAATAAATATGATCAACTGTTTTTTATATTTTCTTTTTTTTGTAGGGTTAGGTTTAATTGCATTTAATTTATTAGGTGGTTGGAAACCTTTTTTAGAAGGCATTACCTATTTCACAAAATTAAAGGGTTTAAAGTGGAATTTAGATCCTAATTCTAATTTTACTGATTACGTTGCGATATTAAACGTCTTTGGAAATGATACCTCTAAAGATGGTTATCAAAACTGGAGTATCTTATTAATTCTTACCACTTTTGTTTCTTTTTTTGGTTTGTTTGTGTCTCCAAATTTATCCTCTGTTTCGTTTAGCGCTGAAAAACCGTCTTCATTTATTAACTACCATGTTTGGTTTTCAAGCTTGGGTTTATTAATAATTTTTTCTTTTGTTCTAATTTTTTTAGGAGTAGGTGCAAATCTTCTTGGTGCTAATACTGAAATAAATTCTGCAACTGTAAATATTTCGAGTATTTTAAGCGGGACCTTATCTAAAAAGAACCAAGAACTAAATTTAATTTATTATTACATGAATGTAGTTGCCGATAGCGCACCTTGGTTTTTGGGACTTTTAACTATCGCCCTTTCTGCAGTTATGTTTGCCTCCATAAAGTTTTTCTTATTTACTAGCTCCTCTTTGGTCTCGAGAGATCTTATGAGAATACTCATGAAGAATAGAGATTACTCTGTGCAGCTAATAAATTTTTCTGTGGTTGTGTTATTTTTATTAATTTCTTTTTTCATCGTTACATTGAAACAAAATCAAATTCAGTTTACTTTTAATTTTGCTTTAGCTTGCTCAGCACAGCTTATGGTTCCACTAGCGGGTATTTGTTATTTTAAAAATTTTACACCAAAAGCAGTTATGGCTGGGTTGATATTTGGAATTTTAACTGTATTTGTTACCGATATTTTTGGTATCCAATTGTTTAAAAGTTTAATATCTTTAAAAGCAAACCCGTTATCGATTAACTCTGTAGTTTGGGGTTTATTAGCAAATATTTCAATTTGTCTTATAGTTTCAAAATATGATCAGGATATTATCCAAAAATCTCATAGATATAAATTTCATGATTTTATTTTGGTAAAGTGTGGCAGTGGATATAAAGAACATTCGAGAATACCGGTTGCGATTACCATAGTTGTAGTTTGGATATTAGCTGCGCTTGGCCCTGGGTTACTGATAGGAAATTCTTTGTTTGGGAAAAATCCTGATGATATGTCTACTTGGACCTATGGAATTCCATCTCTTTGGTTTTGGGAGATCATGATGGGTATTTTAGGTGCTATTATGATTTGGTATTTAGCAAAACCTATGAATCTTTTAGGAAAAACAGCCGAAGAGATTGTTAGCCTTAAAGAAGACTACAATAACTAATATATCCCTTAATTATTTATTTATTTTTAAATAAATAGCCTTATTAAATTAATTAATGGTTCATAAAAAAATAAAAGTTTCTCCATCTATTTTAAGTGCAGATTTTTCAAAATTATCCTGGGAGTTAGAAAGATTAAATCATTCTGATGCGGATATGGTGCATGTAGACGTAATGGATGGTCATTTCGTTCCAAATCTTACTTTTGGACCACCGCTCATTAAAAGTATTAGAAAATATTCAAAACTTCCATTTGATGTGCATTTGATGATTTCTCCGGTAGAAATTTATATTAAAAATTACGCAGATGCTGGAGCCGACATTATTAGCTTTCACCCAGAAGCTACCCATAATATCGAAAAAACTATTAAGGTAATCAAAGATTGTAAAAAAAAAGTAGGTGTTGCGATCAATCCTAAAACCTCATTAAATACTATTCTTCCAGTGTTGAACCAAATAGACCAAGTTATTATCATGAGTGTTAATCCTGGTTTTGCAGGCCAAAAATTTATGCCAGAGGTACTACCTAAAATGTCAGAACTGAGAAAAATTATAAATGAAAAAAAATTAAAAACCGAAATAGAAATTGATGGAGGGATTGATTTTGATAATGCGCGAGATGCAATCCAAGCAGGTGCAGATATATTAGTTTCTGGTACTACAATCTTTAATAGCTCTAATTTTAACGATAGCATCAAAAAACTAAGTTCCTTTTAGTTTGAATGAGTTTTAGATTCTTAAAGCTTTTTCTTTTTTCTTTATGGAAACTATTACTAGATAAAATTAGGAATATTTACCTTCAAACAAGCTACTACAATAAACAATTAAATTTTATTCATCCAACAAGATCTTATGACATGAATAATATTCCTCTAATCGCAGAGTTATTAGATATTGGAAATAAAAGGATAGATTTTGTTAGAAAGTTTGGACCCCATATATGGGAGTTAGATAATTTAAACAAAGAACATATTTTACAGCTTCATAAATTTTCTTGGTTACCAAAATTAGATTTAGTAGCAGACCAAGATTTAGCTAAAAAAATTATTCTACAATGGATAGATAAATACATTAATTATCATGTAATTACTTGGTCTCCGTTATTAATTGCAAATAGAATTATTTTCTGGGTTTGCTGTTCTAATTTTACAGTGCGAAGCAATGATATGATCTATAAAAATAAAGTAATTCATTCTATTATTAAACAATCCATTCATTTAGAAAAGTGCCTAGATCATATCAATAATAAAATTGATAGAATCTTTTGTATCATAGCAATTCTCTTATCTAGTGTTGCGTTTGAAGGAAGGCAAAAAGTTTTTCAAAGTGCTTTAAAAAATTTAAAAAAAGAAACTAATAACATTTTAGATTCTAATGGTTTTGTAAAAAACAAAAATCCTAAAGATCAATTCTGGTTATTGCATCATTTAGTACTAGCTAAGGAGTTTTTATCTTTTTCACAAAATACTATCCCAGAGTTTCTTGAAGATCATATTGAAATGATCGGATCACAATACAAAACTATTTTAATTGATAATCATCAATTACCATTATTTAATGGTTCCAAAGATAAAAATTGTGAAAATTTTAATAAATTTTTAAAGCTAAAAAACTATAATTTTTCAAAAAATAAACCTTCTCATTTTTATTTAACCTCTAAAACTAAAAAATTTGAAATTATTCTAGATAGCAATGAACCGCCGGGGGATTTTTACTCTCAAGATTATCAGTCTGGATGTTTATCTTTTGAACTTTTATATGGGGGAAAAAAAATCATTACTAATTGTGGCTATGGAAAAAATTTCAGTACTGAACTTGGTTATCTTAGTCAGTCTACTGCGGCTCATTCTACAGTAACCATCAACGATACCTCCTCATGTCTGTTTGAGAAAAACCAGCTAATTAGAAATTATTATGGAAATTCATTAACTAAAAAGCTTAAGGTTTATAAAAGAAACCTTAACTCAGATAAAAACACTATATCTGTTATTGCGGGCCATAATGGTTATCAAAGAAACTTTAATACTTTATACGAAAGAAAAATTGTAACTGACGAGAATGCAAACAAAGTATCTGGTGAAGAGTTGCTAGTTGTTGCAAAAAAACCATATTTTTTTCTTAACTATGCAATTAGATTTCATGTACTGCCAGATACAAAATTAATTAAAACCCAAGGTGGAGATATTTTGTTAAGCTTTGATAACCAGGGTTGGAGATTTAGCTCTACTGCTACAGAAGCAAAAATTGAAAGCAGTTTATATTTTGGTGCTAGTGATAAAATGTATGAGTCAAATTGTATTTTATTGGAAGGTACATTAAAAGATAAAGTGAATACTATTCAATGGTTTTTAGAAAAAAATTAAAAAAATTGTTTTATATAAAATGAAAAAAATTAAAAATGCATTAATTTCTTTATCCGACAAAACAGATATAGAAAAAATACTAAATGTTTTAAATCAATACTCGGTTAACATTATCAGTACCGGGGGTACCTATAAGCATATTGTTAATCTTGGTTTTCAATGTGAAGAAATTTCTAACTATACTGGATTTCCTGAGATGCTTGATGGAAGAGTAAAAACTCTACATCCTAAAATTCACGGTGGGTTACTTGCAGATCTAGATAAAAATCATCACACTAAATCTATTACCGATCACAATATCCAACCGATCGACTTAGTAATTGTAAATCTTTACCCTTTTGAAAAAAAATTGTTAGAAAATTCAGGATTTGAGGAAATGATAGAAAATATCGACATTGGCGGACCATCCATGCTTAGATCTGCAGCAAAGAACTTTAAACATGTAACAATTTTACCTTCTCCTAAATTTTATCAAAAATTTATTGAAGAAATGAACCAAAATAAGGGTGCAACAACAATAGAATTTAGAAAAAAAATGGCTTATGAAACTTTTAGTGAAACTGCATTTTATGACAGTTTAATTTCAAATTGGATGGCAGATCTTCATGAAGATAGATTCCCACATAAGAAAATTATATCAGGAAAATTAAAAGAAAAACTTCGTTACGGAGAAAACCCTCACCAACAAAGCGCTATATATGAAGTGGTAACAAACAAACCTGGCTTCAAATTTAGACAACTGCAAGGAAAAGAATTAAGTCATAATAATTATTTGGATGCATTTAATGCTTACTCATTAGTTAACGATATAGATAAAAAATCAAAAACATGTGCCATCATCAAACATAATAACCCTTGTGGCTGCTCAGAAGATCAAGATGAAACCAAAAGCTATTTAAAAGCACTTAAATCCGATCCTATCAGTGCTTTTGGTGGTATCGTAGCGGTAAATTACTCTATCAATGAAAAATTAGCATCGGAAATGGTTAAGACTTTCTATGAGGTTATCTTAGCTCCTAAAATTGATGATAAAGCTAAACAAATTTTTTCTTCAAAAAAAAATCTTAGAGTCTTGGAGTATGACTTTATAACTAATAACGATTCCTCTATTACAGTTATGAATAATTCGTTTTTACTACAAGATTCAAACTGCTCGGTGACTAAAAAAGAAGACTTAAAAACAGTTACAAAAAAACAACCGACTGAAGATGAAATTAATAATTTAATTTTTGCAAATCAAGTTTGTAAACATGTTAAATCCAATGCGATAGTTATAGCAAATCATCAAATGACCTTAGGTATTGGTGCTGGACAAACAAGTAGAGTTGGATCATGTGAGCTAGCCACAAAACATGCAAGTAAATATTTTTCAAAAGAAATTTTAACTTCTGTAGCGGCATCAGATGCCTTTTTTCCATTTCCAGATGGATTAGAAATATTAATTAAAGCGGGTATCAAATCTGTAATTCAGCCAGGCGGATCAGTAAAAGATCAGGAAGTTATAGATGCTGCTAATAAAGCTAATATTAGTATGGTCTTTACAAATCTAAGAAATTTTAAGCACTAAGTTTATCAATTTTAGCTGCTAACACGAAATCACTTTCTGTTAACCCTGAAACAGCATGAGTGAAAATTACTATCTCGGCATATCCCCAGCCAAATTTTAGATCTGGATGGTGATTTTCAGATTCTGCGATTTGACCCACTTCATTTATAAATTTTAAACTATCTTCAAAATTCTTAAATTTTATTTTTTTTTCAATAAAGAAATTTCCTTTTTCATTTTTTTTAACATTCCAACTTTTTATCTGGCTTAAATATTTATTGATTTCATCAATTTTTAAAGGGGGAGTTTCGCCACTACACGGAATACATTTTTTCTTAGCTAATTCAGACATTTTATTTTTGGAGCGGGTGAAGGGAATTGAACCCACGACCTAAACGTTGGCAACGTTTCGCTCTACC
>JAYQRG010000011.1:0-24194 GCA_038146245.1 Candidatus Pelagibacteraceae bacterium
ACACAAGTTTATATGGATCCAGGATCTAGTATTCCGATGATAGGAGCAAGCGGTGCAATTGGTGGAGTCTTGGGCGCCTACATTGTGAACCACCCTAGAGCTAAAGTTTTAGTGCTAATCCCGCTTGGTTTTTTTACACAAATTGTAAAAGTGCCAGCTATATTTGTACTTGGTATTTGGTTTGTCCTTCAGTTTGTAAATTCAGCACTTACCAGCTCTACTGGCGGAGGAGTTGCATATGGGGCTCATATTGGGGGATTTGTTTTTGGAGCGATAGCAATACTGTTTTTTAACCGGGGTAGAAAAAAAATATCTCCGGTTTGGAGTGAAAAATTAACTCCCAAAAATCCAAAGAAAAACCCTTGGGATGTTTCTTAAAATTATTTTGAATTAATAGAATTTATCCACATTTTAAAACAGCTTTTTAACAAATGTTCTCGTTTTGATTCCGTTTCGATTCCACTTTGATTCAAAAATACAACCTAGAATCGTAGTGTTAATAACTTTTGGGAAGTTTTGTTCTGAGCAAAATAAATAAGCTAATTAAAAATAAAACAGAAACGGAAGCCATTCCATATCTTTGAGAAGTAAAATAGGTAACTGTTCCAGCTTTATTTAATAATTTTAATATCTTGTTTGTTAAAAAAGACATCTGTAATTTTTTTTACAATATGTTTGGCATTTAAACCAGCTATGTCGTACATCTTTTCGGGGGAATCTTGGTCAATAAATAAATCCGGTAAAATCATAGATCTAAATTTAAGACCTTTATCAAAAAATCCTTTTTCTGATAAAAGATAAGCAACATGAGAGCCAAAACCACCGATTGATCCTTCTTCTATGGTAAGGACAAATTGATGTTCTCTAGCGCATCTTAAGATTAAATCTTGATCTAGTGGTTTTGCAAATCTAGCATCCACTAGAGTTACTGATATTCCTTTGGGAGTTAATTCTTTTACTGCTTGTTTGCATTCTTCTAATCTTGCTCCAAAATTTAAAATACAAACTGTATTTCCTTGGCTAATGACTCTTCCTTTTCCAATTTCTATTTTTTCATCTAAACTTGGCAGTTCCATTCCAAAACCAGTTCCTCTTGGATATCTAAACGCACATGGTGTGTTATTTATTTCTGTGGAAGTGTTTATCATTCGAACTAATTCTGCCTCATCACTTGCAGCCATCACAATAAAATTTGGAAGGGTAGTTAAATAAGTTACATCAAATGCACCCGCATGAGTTGGGCCGTCCGCTCCAACTAATCCAGCACGATCAATTGCAAATCTTACAGGTAATTTTTGAATGGCAACATCATGCACCACTTGATCGTAAGCTCTTTGAAGAAAAGTTGAATAAATGGCTACATAAGGTTTATAGCCTTCGGTTGCAAGTCCTGCTGCAAACGTAACCGCATGTTGTTCCGCAATTCCAACATCAAATGCACGTTTTGGAAATTTATCTTTAAAAATTTGAACCCCACTTCCCTCAGGCATCGCTGCAGTAATCGCTATAATTTTACTATCTCTTTCTGCATGCTGAGTAAGTGTTTTTCCAAAAATACTTGTATAAGACGGGATATTGGTTTTTGATTTTGCTTGTTCCCCTGTTTGAATATCAAACTTGGATACTCCGTGATATTTATCATCAGATTGTTCTGCGGGTCTGTAACCTTTTCCTTTTTGGGTAATCGCATGAATTAAAAAGGGTCCTTGATGCTTAGAGTTTTTAACATTTTCTAATACCGGTAATAAATGATCAAAATTATGCCCATCTACGGTTCCTACATAATAAAATCCCATTTCTTCAAATAAAGTTCCGCCAATAGCATAACCTTTTAAAAATTCTTCAGTTTGGCTCAGTTGTTTTTGAAATTTTACTGGAAATTTTTTAACTAGCTTTTTAAAAAAGTTTCTAAGACCAATATATCTTTTTCCTGAAAGAAGTTTTGCAAGGTAAGATCTCATGGCTCCAACAGGAGGTGCAATAGACATATCGTTATCATTTAAAATAACAATTAATCTTGAATCCATCGATCCTGCGTTATTCATTGCCTCATAAGCCATTCCAGCGCTCATGGCGCCATCGCCTATGACTGCGATAATATTATTTGTTCTTCCATCTAAATCTCTAGCAACCGACATTCCAAGACCTGCAGAAATTGATGTGGAGCTGTGTGCGGCACCAAAAGGATCGTATTCACTTTCCGTTCTTTTGGTAAATCCTGAAAGACCACCGCCTTGTCTTAAGGTTTTAATTCTACTTTTTCTTCCTGTTAAAATTTTATGTGGATAGGCTTGATGACCTACGTCCCAAACTAATCTATCTTGAGGCGTATCAAATATATAATGAAGAGCTATGGTTAATTCTACTACCCCTAAACCCGCTCCTAAATGACCACCTGTTTTAGATACCGCGTCAATCATTTCCTCTCTTAATTCAGTTGCAAGTGTAGGTAATGATTTACGATCTAATTTTTTTAAATCATGAGGATATTGGATTTGATCTAATAAAGGGGTATTTTTCATCGGGAGGAATGTAGACCAGTTATAATTTTTTTTAAATAAAATTTGTTGGGATCTTATTCAATCCAATTTATAATACTTTAAATAATCATGAATACCAAACCATTAACTATTTATCTGTGTTCCCCTCGAGGTTTTTGCGCAGGGGTAGACCGTGCCGTAGAAATTGTAGAAAAAACATTAGAAAAACATGGGGCCCCTGTCTATGTAAGACATGAAATTGTTCATAATCAACATGTGGTCGAAACTTTAAAAAAAAAGGGAGTAGTTTTTGTAGAAGAACTTGATGAAGTTGAAGATAAAAGTAGACCCGTTATTTTTTCAGCTCACGGAGTTTCTAAAAAAGTATATGAAGCAGCAGAAGTTCATCAAATAAAATTTATTGATGCAACTTGTCCTTTGGTTTCTAAAGTCCACCGTGAGGCGGAGACTCTTTTTAAACAAGATTATCAAATTATTTTAATAGGGCATAAAAATCATCCGGAAGTAGTTGGTACTATGGGTCAGCTTCCTCCTGGATCTGTAATTCTAATTGAGAATATTGATCAAATTGAAAATATAAAAAATAGTAAAGATAAAATTGCCTATATTACACAAACTACTTTGTCCGTAGATGACACTAAAGAAATAGTAGATGCTTTAAAGAAAAAATTTCCAAAAATTAAAGAGCCGCTAAAAAGTGATATTTGTTATGCAACAACTAATCGTCAGTCTGTGGTAAAACAAGTCTCTAATCAATGCGATTTATTTTTCATTATAGGAAGTCAAACTTCTTCTAATTCTTTAAGATTAGTAGAAGTTGCAAAAAAAAATGGCTGTGATGAAAGTTTTTTGGTTCATCAAGATTTCAAATTGCCGAAAGAGAAAATAGAAAAAGCAAATCGTATTGGAATTTCTTCTGGCGCATCTGCTCCAGATATCTTGGTTACAAACTTTATTGAAGAGATTAAAAAAATAAGAAATATATCTTTAGAATCTATTGAACCCGTAAAAGAAAACGTAACCTTTAGTCTTCCAAAAGAACTACGATAATTAATAATCTCGCTCTAATAAAAAAGAGGCACACTTGATAAGTGAGTTTGCTTTATTTCCAAATATTTTAAGATCCTTTTGAATCTCGCTAAACAGATCATAAGATAAATTCATTGCTTTATCTTTTCCAAGTAAACCAATTAAGGTTTTTTTTCCTTTTAGCCTGTCTTGCCTGGTTGGTTTTCCAAGTTTTTTCTTATCACCATAAAGATCTAATAGGTCATCGGTAATTTGAAAAATTAGTCCTAATTTTATTCCAATTTCTTTTAATTTTTTTTCTAATTTGTTTTTATTTGCAACAATGGCAGCACTTTGCGTACAAAAACCCATTAACTCACCCGTTTTTTTATTTTGCATATGGATCACGTTATATTTTTTTTGTTTCCCTTTTGCATAAGTTAGATCTAGGTACTGACCCCCGGCTATTCCCTGGTGACCTGATGAATTAGCAAGTGCGTGAATAAGATTATTTTTAATACTATTAGTAAAAGAGTTTTTTGAACTTGATAAAATTTCAAAAGCAGTGGTTAGCAAAGCATTTCCAGCTAAAATTGCCGTAAACTCTCCAAATTTTTTATGTGTGCTAAGTTTTCCTCTTCTATAGTTATCGTTATCCATGGCTGGTAAATCATCATGAATTAAAGAATAGCTGTGCACACACTCTACGGCAGCAGCTACTGGTAAGAATAATTTTGGAGAAAGATTAAATAGTTTAAAAGAAGATTTAATTAAAAAAGATCTAATTTTTTTTCCACCCGAAAATAATCCATAACGCATGGCTTCATATAACCTAGTATTATTTTTATGAGCTTTGAAATAAGACTTTAGATATTGATCTACTTGTTTAGCAGTAGATTGAATTTCTTGCCTTACAAGATTCATGAAGATTATTTTTTTCTCTCAAACTTTTTTTCTGTAATATTTCCATCTTGATCAATGGTAATTTGATCGACTTTCATAGTTGCTTCTTTTAGCTTAGTCTCACAGTGTTTTTTTAACTGAATTCCCCTGGTGTATTTTTCAATAGACTCTTCTAACTCGATAGAACTATTTTCAAGATCCGAAACAATGTCTTCTAACTCTTTCATTGCTTGTTCGAAGGTTAATTTTTCTATATCAGTGAATTTGTTTGTTTTACTCATGTAGATTTTGTCTTTAATGCATAATAAATATTTTAAAATGAAAAAATATTCAAATATCTTCCCTCCTAGGGAACGATATATAGAAAAGGTAGTAAAACTCCTTCGATTAGGAAAAGTGGGGGCTTTACCTACAGAAACGGTCTACGGTTTAGCAGGAAATGCTTATTCGAATGTAGCGGTGAGAAAAATTTATCAATTAAAAAAAAGACCTAAAAAAAATCCGTTAATTGTTCATTTTTATAATCTTGAAGCGATCCAAAAAGAAACTGAATTTAATCCTTATTTAAAAATTCTATATAAGAAATTTTCCCCAGGTCCCATCACATATGTATTAAAACTAAAAAAGAAATCTAAAATCTCAAAATTAGTTTTAAATGAAAATAAAACCATTGCCTGTAGAGTTCCTTCTCATTTTTTATTTCGTAAGGTTCTAAAAAAATTAAACTTTCCGCTAGCAGCACCTAGTGCAAATCTTAGTACAAAAGTATCTCCTACTTCTGCTTTAGATGTATTCGATGAGTTTAAACATAACATTCCTTTTATTCTTGATGGAAAAAAAACATCTATTGGCCTTGAATCTTCTGTAATCAATTTAGTTGGAAAACCTAAGTTATTAAGACCGGGAATGATTACCGAGCAAGAACTTCAAAAAGTTTTAAAAAAGAAAATTTCTAAAGAGAAGACAAAAAAAATTCTTTCTCCAGGACAAATGAAAAAACATTATTCCCCTGGAATTCCTGTTTATCTTAATCAAAAGCTACCAAAAAAAAATGGTGCTATACTTTTATTTGGAAAATCTAAATATTTAGGTAAAAATAAATTCTATTTATCTAAATCTAAGTCTTTAAAGGAAGCTGCAAGAAATCTTTATAGTTTAATGAGAAAAATGAAACATCTTGGATACAAAAGTATTTCCGTAAATTCTATTCCAAATCAAGGTATTGGCATTGCGCTCAATGATCGTTTAAAAAGAGCTTCGCAATGAGTAAAATTGAAGTTCAGTCCCTGGATAAAGAATTTAAAAAAGTTCACGCCGTAAAATCTATCAGTTTTAAAATAGAGAATAATCAAACCTTAGCATTATTAGGTCCTAATGGTTGTGGAAAAACTACCACGATTGGAATGCTACTTGGTCTTATTACTCCCACAAATGGTAAAATATTTATCGATGGGGAGGAATTAAATTATGCAGAACATCAATTTTTGGAGAAAATGAATTTTGCTTCTCCTTATGTGGAACTTCCAAAAAAACTAACGGTGATGGAAAATCTAAAAGTATTTGGAAGAATGTATGAAGTAAAAAATTTAAAACAAAAAATAGATAGGCTTATTAACGACTTAAATTTACAAACCTTTTTAAATAAAAAAACAGGCGAGCTTTCTTCCGGTCAAAAAAATAGAGTTCAACTTGCAAAATCACTGATTAACGATCCTGAAATTTTACTCTTGGATGAGCCCACTGCAAGCTTAGATCCGGATACGGGAGATTTAGTAAGAACCTATTTAGAAAAATATAAATCTAATAATAAAATTAGCATTCTTCTTGCTTCTCATAATATGAGTGAGGTTACTAGATTAAGTGATTATGTATTAATGATGAAAGAGGGCGAAATCATCGATCAAGGAAAAGCAGCAGATTTAATTAAAAAACATGGAAGAGAAAACTTGGAACAAGTGTTTTTAAAATTAGTGAGGGAAAAAAATGAATATTAATAGGTCTTCTGCATTGATGCTTCGTCATTTTTATTTAATTAGATCTTCTGTTCCTAGAATTTTTGATTTGATTTACTGGCCCACGGTTCAAATTTTACTTTGGGGCTTTGTTTCTAAATTTTTTACCCTTCATAGTAATTATTTTAATAATGTAACTGGTGTAATCTTAAGTGCGGCTATTCTTTATGATTTTTTATTTAGATCTAGCATTAGTTACAATATGCTTTTCTTAGAGGAAATCTGGAGCAGAAATATTGTAAATTTATTTGTAGCTCCTCTCAAAGTAAGTGAAATTGTATTTGCTTTGACTTGTTCGGCTTTAGTTAGAACATTAATTGGACTGGTTCCTGCAGTTTTGATTGCTATTCCTTTATTTGGAATTTCAATTTTTAAATTAGGACTTCCACTTATTATCTTATTATTTAGTTTATATCTTTTTGGAATTACTCTTGGATTATTAGTAACCGCTGGACTCGTCAGATACGGTCCATCCTTTGAAAATGTAGCATGGGCTAGTTTATTTTTCTTAGCACCATTGGGATGTATTTATTATCCCATAGATATTTTACCAAACTGGGCACAAATGATTGCCATGAGTTTACCGCTTGCTCATATATTTGAAGAAACAAGAAATATTTTAGTACATCAAACTTTAAATTTAAAAAATATTTATTATGCACTTGGTCTTAATGCTTTTTATTTAATACTTGCGCTTTCTATTTTTTATAAATCTTTTCAAAGTGCTAAAAGAAACGGAACTTTAGTAAATTTAGGGGAATAATGGCGGGCCTATCAGGATTTGAACCCAAACTATGTGTTCCGAAGACACATGTGCTATCCATTACACCATAGGCCCTTTAAGGTATAAATAACATAAAATGGAACCGAAATATAATTTTATTGTCACTAGCGAAGATCATTTAAAACGGATTGATCAAGTAGTCGTAAAACAATACCCTAATCTTAGCCGCATGAAGGTGGGCAAAATTATTAAAAATAAACTCTTAAAAATCGATGGAAAAATTATCTTAGATGCTGCAAAAAAAGTAAGGGAAGGAAATAAAATCGAATTTGAAAAAATTTCTGAAGCACCATTAAACCTAATTCCAAATCCGATGAAACTTAACATCGTATTTGAAGATAAAGACATCATCATTATTGATAAGCCAGCCGGAATGGTGGTTCATCCTGGTGCAGGTAATTATGAAAATACTTTAGTAAATGGTTTGCTTCATCATTGCAAAAATGAACTTTCCGGTCTTAATGGTTCGGACCGACCAGGAATTATTCATAGGCTAGATAAAGATACTAGCGGTTTACTGGTCGTTGCAAAAAATGATGAGGCTCATAGATTTATCGCGGATCAATTTGAAGAACACACGATTAGAAGAAGTTATTTAGCTTTTGTTTATGGAATTATAAAGCCTTTAAAAGGAACGATCTCCACTTTAATTGGAAGGAGTAAAACTAATAGACAAAAAATGAGCGCAGATGTTTTGGTAGGTAAAGATGCGGTCACCAACTATACCACATTAGAAGTTTTTAAAGGGCCACATATTCCAGATATAAGTTTGTTAGAGTGTGTTTTAGAAACTGGAAGAACTCATCAAATTAGGGTTCATCTATCTCATAAAGGCTATCCTATTCTTGGAGATCCAACTTATGGAAGAAAAAATAAAAAAATTAGAGATATCAATGAAGATTTTGAAAAAATTTTATATGATCTACAAAGACAAGCTTTACACGCCCATACCCTAGGTTTTGTTCATCCAACGACACAAGAGGAAGTTTTTTATGCCTCAAATTTGCCTGATGATCTTTTAAAATTAAAAAATATGTTAAAAAAACTTAAAAATTAAGGGGTTGTACTTTTTGTTATACCAACTACATAAATTTATATGACGGATAAAAACACAAAAACAAACTTGCCGATATTAACCCCGGATGGGAGCTTTCAGTCATATTTACAAAAAATTAGAAAATTTCCAATGTTGGATGCAGCAGAAGAGTATGTTCTTGCTAAAAATTGGAAAGAAAAAGGAGATAAGGAATCTGCTCACAAATTAGTGACCTCTCATTTAAGATTAGTTGCAAAAATTGCCATGGGCTATCGAGGTTATGGGTTGCCCATTAGTGAACTAGTCTCCGAAGGAAATATTGGATTGATGCAAGCGGTTAAAAAATTTGATCCTGAAAAAGGATTTAGATTAGCAACCTATGCTATGTGGTGGATTAAGGCTGCAATCCAAGAATATATTTTAAGATCTTGGAGTTTAGTAAAGATTGGAACGACCGCTGCTCAAAAAAAATTATTTTTTAATTTAAGAAAAGTAAAAAACCAAATCATTAAATCAGATCAAACCGATTTACTTCCAGATCAAATTACAGAAATTGCCAACAGGCTAGATGTTAGTGAGGATGAAGTAAAATCCATGGATCAAAGAATGGCGGGTCATGAAAAATCATTAAATGCCAAAATTTCTTCTGAAGATGGAGATTCTGAATGGCAGGATTGGGTAGTAGATGAAGATGCGGATCAAGAATTACAAATTGCACACAAACAAGAACTAAATCAGAGACAAAAATTATTAGAAGTTGGACTTAAAGTTTTAGATGATAGAGAAAAATCCATTTTATTTGACCGCAGGTTAATTGATGAGCCTAAAACTTTAGAAGAATTATCTCAAAAACATAAAGTCAGCAGAGAAAGAATAAGACAAATTGAAAACAGAGCTTTTGAAAAAGTGCAAAAAGCAATGTTGGAAGCGGCTCAAGAAAAAAAATTAATTACAGCCAATTAAGCCGTAAAAGGATTTTCGAGTAAAATAGTATCGTCTCTTTCGGGGCTAGTAGAAATACTAGAAATTTTTGCTCCAACAAAATCTTCAATCGCACTTATATAAACTCTGGCTTTTTCTGGAAGTTCTCTAATATTTCTAATTCCTCTTGTCTCTGATTTCCATCCATCAAAAGTTTTATAAATAGGTTTTACTCTTAATTGATCTTCTACCGCTGCTGGAAAATAATCAATTTCTTTTCCGTCTAGTTCATACTTAATGCACATTTGAATTTCATCGAATGCATCAAGCACATCTAATTTGGTTAAAGCAATTCCTGTAATTCCAGAAATTTTCGTAGTTTGTCTTACAAGTACCGCATCAAACCATCCGCATCTTCTTTTTCGGTTGGTAACCGTTCCAAACTCATGTCCTCTTTTACCAAGTTGCTCCCCTTTAATGTCAGTAAGTTCTGTTGGAAAAGGACCTTCTCCAACTCTAGTGGTGTATGCTTTTGCAATACCTAAAACATATCCGATTGCGGTTGGTCCAATTCCTGATCCAGTTGCAGCGTTTGCAGCAACCGTATTAGAAGAAGTTACATAAGGATAGGTTCCATGATCTACATCTAGAAGAATACCTTGGGCACCTTCAAATAGTATTTTTTTTCTTTGATCTCTATATTCGTCTAATCTTTTCCAAACAGGCTGAGCAAACTTTAAAATTTCTGGCGCAATTCTTAACAATTCTTTTTTCAAATCATCTTTTTTAAATATCTTTTTTTTAAGTCCTTTTCTTATGGCGTTATGATGTAATAATACATTTTCTAACCTTAGATCTAAGTTTGTCTCAGATCTTAAGTCCATCACTCTAATCGATCGTCTTCCAACTTTATCTTCATAAGCGGGACCTATACCCCTTCTGGTGGTTCCAATTTTACCTTTTCCAGCAGCATCTTCTCTAATCTCATCCATTTCTTTGTGAAAAGGAAGGATCAAACTTGCAGATTCTGATAAGATTAAATTATTCTCATCTACCTCCACACCTTGTTTTTTTATTTCAGAAATTTCCTCTAAAAGAGCCCAAGGGTCTACTACGACACCATTTCCAATTACAGAAACTTTATTTTTTCTAACAATTCCTGATGGCAGTAATTTTAATTTAAAAGTTTTTCCGTCAATAACTAAAGTATGGCCAGCGTTATGACCTCCTTGGAAACGAACAATAACATCTGCTTGGTCAGACAACCAATCGACAATTTTACCTTTACCTTCGTCTCCCCACTGAGCACCAACTACCACTATATTTTTCATACTTTAAATATCTTCTTTACCTCAAATGAGTTTAAATGATTTATAGGACCATGCCCCTTACCATATTGTATTCTTGATCCGATAGCGTCATTAACATATTTTATTGCCAAACTGCAGGCTTTATTCATGGGTTTTCCACATGCAAGAAAAGTAGTAATAGCACTAGATAAAGTACAACCAGTGCCATGAGTATTTTTTGATTTTATCTTTTTATTTTTAAAAATTTTTAATTCTTTTTTATTTACTAAAACATCAAATACAAAATTATTTTTTAAGTGCCCACCTTTGATTAAAACATTTTTAGCACCCAGTTTTAATAATTCATATGCAGCATAAATCATATCTTCCACATGATTTATTTTTTTATTTGTTAAAACTTCTGCCTCGGGAATATTCGGTGTAATTAAAAACACTTTAGAAATTAAATTTTTTTTTAAGTAGGAAATGGCTTGGTCATTTATTAATTTTGCACCCCCTTTTGCAACCATCACTGGATCCAAAACTATATTTTTAATTTTATATTTTTTTAATGATTTTATGACGGACTCAATCACTTTAGATGAATGCAGCATACCGATTTTTACAAAATCAGGTCTAATATCAGATACTGTAAATTCAATCTGATTAGAAATTTCTTTTGGTGAAATAGGAACAATAGATTTTACACCGGTTGTGTTTTGCGCTGTGATTGCTGTAACTGCAGTCATAGCATAGGCTCCAAGACTAGTGACCGTTTTAATATCTGCTTGAATTCCTGCGCCGCCAGATGAATCTGAGCCTGCAATAATTAAAACTTTTCCTTTTGGTTTCATCTAATGGATTGTTTTACGATCTGAATGCACTTATGAATTAATTTCGGATGTTCAGATTCCGCCATGATTCTAACTTTGGGTTCCGTTCCTGATTTTCTAACGAGTAATCTTCCTTTTCCTCTTATTAAAGAATTGGCTTTTTGAATCGCTTTTTTACATGAGGAAGAATAAATAATATTTTTATCTTTTACCGTTACGTTTTCTAATACTTGAGGCATAGGAGTAAATACTCTAAGTACCTTGCTAGCTTTAGCCCCTTTTCGAAGAGAAAATAAAACTTCTAATGCCACCATCAAACCATCTCCGGTGGTAGCAAATTTTCCTAAAATAATATGTCCAGATTGTTCTCCTCCTAGATTAAATTTGTGTTTTTTCATCTCTTCTTTCACATAGCGGTCACCTACTTTTGCTCTATAAAATTTAATTTTATTTTCTCTAAAGAATTTTTCTAAACCATAATTAGACATTTGCGTTCCAATGACACCGCCTTTTAATAGTTTTTTTATTTTCCATCTCATAGCTAACATGGCGATGATTTGATCCCCATCAACGATTTTTCCTTTTTCATCACACATGATAATTCGGTCTGCATCTCCATCTAATGCTATTCCTAAATTTGCTTTATGTTTTTTAACTGCTGCTTGAAGTTTTTTTGGGTAAGTAGATCCACAATTTAAGTTAATATTTAAACCATTTGGCTCTATACCAATTGGAATAACTTTTGCTCCCAAAGACTTAAATAATCTTGGCCCTACTTTGTAACCTGCGCCATTTGCACAATCGATTACAATTTTAAGTTTTTTTAAATTGAAATTTTTTGGAAAATTATTTTTTAATATATTTATATATCGATCAGAACCATCTTCTAACCTTTTCACTCTGCCAAGTTGTTTGGGGGCTATTAAATGTTTATGGGTATGAGAATCGATAATCTTTTCTATTTTTTTTTCGATTTTGTCCGATAGCTTCATTCCATCAGGTCCAAACAATTTTAAACCATTATCATCAAATGGATTATGAGAAGCGGTAATCATAATCCCCATATTTGCTTTCAAAGATTTCGTGATCATAGCCAGAGCATTCGTTGGTAAGGGTCCAAAAGTTAAAACATGCATTCCTGCTGATGCTAAACCAGATACTAATGCGGGTTCCAAAGTATAACCTGATAATCTAGTATCCTTTGCAATCACTGCTACTTGTTTACTTTTTTTTTGACTGAAAAAATAAGTTCCAGCAGCTAATCCAAATTTAAAAAATTTCTCTCCATTGATATGACCTTGATTGACTTTTCCTCTGATCCCGTCTGTGCCAAAATATTTTTTCATTAAATATTCATCAATGCTTGATTTACTTTTAAAGATTCATGAACTTCTTTAATATCATGAACTCTAAAAAACTGAACACCTTGTTTTGCTCCCATAAGAATAGCGGCTAGCGTTCCGCCTAATCTGTTTTTGCTATCTTGGTCCTTCATAATTTTCCCGATAAAACTTTTACGCGATGGCCCTATTAACAAAGGACAACCTAGTCCATGAAATATTCCAACTTTAGAAATGATATTTAAATTATGATCTAAGTTTTTTCCAAAACCAATTCCGGGATCTAAAATAATATTATGTTTTAAAAAACCTTTTTTAGTTAAAGTTTTAATTTTTTTTTCAAAATAATCATAAATATCTAAAAGAACATTTTCATACCTTGGGTTATTTTGCATAATATCAGGTGTGCCTTGAGAATGATTTAATACTACTGGTTTATTTTTTTTAATTACAGTTTCTAGAGATTTTGGATCAAAATCTAACGCAGATACATCATTAATCATTTTTGCGCCTACTTGAACTGCACTATTCATCACTTCTGATTTCCTTGTATCAATAGATACAAAGTATTTTTTTATTTTTTTTATAACTGGAAGAACTCTTTTTTTTTCTTGTGTTAAAGAAACTTCTTTTGCACCTGGTCTTGTGGACTCTCCTCCAACATCAATGATATCAGCCCCTTCCTCTTTCATTTTTTTTGCATGCTGGACCGCTTTATTTAAAGAAATAAATTTTCCGCCATCAGAAAAACTATCTGGGGTTACATTCAGTACACCCATAATGCTGGGTTTGAATAAATCTAAGTTTAAAATATTTTTTCTTTTAGAAGTTAAACATTTGATTTTTTTTTTAATTTCTCCTCTAAGATTTTTCTTTAATTTGCTAACTTCTTCGATTCCAATATCTCTAGATTTAATTTGGCCAGATCTTATCGTGAGTTGTATTTTTGAAAAACCGATTTTTTTATTTCCACATAAGGGTAAGGCTTTTTTAGATCTAATTAATCTAGTTGCGTCCAGTCCATAGGAAAGACTTATGGGCCTTACATAGACTTGGTTCATTAAAAATGATTTAGCTTAATTTTGGCTTTAGTCCAATCGAACCTAGTGCACTTTGAGGTTTAGATTTGTCTTTATTATTGTCCGTTTTTCCCGAATCTCTATTCGGGTAAATATTGTTATCTAAAATATTTTTAATCTCATCAAAAGATAAGGTTTCAAATTCAATTAAAGCTTTTGCCAATTTATGAAGATCATCGATTTTATCATCGATAATTTTTTTAGCGGTTTGATAACCAGACTCTACTATTCTTTTAATTTCTTTATCAATTTTTTGAGCAGTCATTTCAGATACGTTTTGTGTTCTAGTAATGGATCTTCCCAAAAACACTTCATCTTCGTTATCTCCGTAAGCAATGGGCCCTAACTCTTCAGACATTCCATATTTAGTAACCATATCTCTAGCAATTTGTGTAACTTTTCCAATATCAGATCCGCTTCCACCGCCTGCACCAGTAGTTATTTTATCATTTCCGAAAATCTTTTCTTCCGCAACTCGTCCGCCCATCGCCATAGCAATGGTTCCAAAAAATTGCTCTTTAGAATAATAATCTTCATCTCTTTCAGGTAGCCACATCACCATACCGCCTGCCATTCCTCTTGGAATGATTGTTGCTTTATGCATTTTGATATTTCTAATTTTTACATTTAAGCCGACGATTGCGTGTCCTGCTTCGTGGTACGCAGTTAATCTCTTATCATCATCGGTTATTACTTTAGATCTTCTTTCAGCCCCCATCATCACTTTATCTCTTGCTTCTTCCACATCAGACATCATGACTATTCTTTTGTTTTTTCTAGCGGCTAATAGTGCGGCTTCATTAATAATATTCGCAAGATCTGCTCCTGAAAAACCAGGGGTTCCTCTTGCAATGGTTTTTAAATTCACATCTGGACCCATTGCTACTTTTTTAGCATGAACAGTTAATATTGCTTCTCTTCCAACAATGTCAGGTCTTGGAACTACTACTTGTCTATCAAATCTTCCTGGACGCAATAATGCTGGATCTAAAACATCTGGTCTGTTTGTAGCTGCAATTAAAATTACACCTTCGTTGGTATCAAAACCATCCATCTCTACTAATAATTGATTTAAGGTTTGCTCTCTTTCATCGTTTCCACCGCCAAGTCCAGCTCCTCTACTTCTACCTACGGCATCAATCTCATCGATAAAAATAATACAAGGTGCATTCTTCTTTCCTTGTTCAAACATATCTCGAACTCGAGACGCTCCAACTCCAACAAACATTTCTACAAAGTCTGAACCAGAAATTGTAAAGAATGGAACATTTGCTTCTCCAGCAACGGCTCTAGCGATTAAAGTTTTTCCTGTACCTGGAGGGCCAACTAATAAAGCGCCTTTTGGAATTTTTCCACCAAGTTTTTGATATTTTCTAGGATCTTTTAAAAATTCAACAATTTCTTGCAACTCTTCTTTTGCTTCTTCAACGCCTGCTACATCTTTAAAGGTAACTCTTCCTTGAGACTCGGATAATAATTTTGCTTTTGATTTTCCAAATCCCATAGCTCCACCTTTTCCTCCTTGCATTTGACGCATGAAAAAAATCCAAACTGCAATTAGTAAAATCATTGGAAACCAAGATAATAAAACGCTAAAGAAAGAAGGCATTCTATCTTCAATTGGACCTGCAGTGATTGCAACTCCCTTGGTTGTTAATTTTTCAACTAGGTTAGGATAGTTCGGAGAATAAGTTTTAAATTTTGCACCGTTTGAAAATTTTCCTTGGATTTCATTTCCACGAATATCTACAGCAGAAACATTTCCTTTTTCTACTTCAGCTAAAAAGCTAGAAAATGGTAAATCTTTTGAAGAAATATTTGATGGGTTTTGAAATAGGTTGAACAAACCCATAACTAAAAGGGCAATTAAACCCCACATCATCAAATTTCTTAAATTCATATAATATTAAGATAAGTATTATTTATATTAATACAATAATACAATATTCCCTCATTTAACTCTATTTTCTCTTAAAACTTTGACAGTTTTGTGGTGGTTTTTAAAAAGATAGCCACCTAAAGTAACATTTTTGTTATTGGAGCTCTGAAGATCATGAATCAATCTACTAATTCCTTTTGCACGTGGTGGAATTTTTTTCTGATTTGTAAATAAGTTAGAGATGCATCTAAAAATAATTTCGTTTGGTTCTTTAAATAATGCTTTTTTAATTAAAATTTCTTTTTGGGATTTATAAGTAATACAATTTTTATAAGATTTCGAAGCATAGTGATCGATGGCTTGTCTTGCCTGATCTAAGTTGTTTAATGTATTCATTAGACGATTTTGACCTCCACCTTCATTATCAAGAAAGAGTTTAAATTTCCTAACTCTTGACCTTAAATATTTATCGTCCATGTTACTTGGATCTTTCACATAATATTTGAAGTTATTTTTTGTAATTTTTAACAATTCTTCCTTCGTATTAAATAAGAAAGGTCTTAGAAAATTAACTCCATACATTCTAGTATTCACTTTCATAGGAGACAAGCCTGACAATCCACTACCTCTACTTAATCGAATATAAAAATTTTCAATTTGATCATCATAATGATGGGCTAAAAGTAAAAATGGAATCTTGTTTTTTTTACAGTAATTTGACATTTTTTGATACCTGAGTTCTCTAGCTTTGGCATGAAAATTTTTCATACTTTTAAAATTTAATTTAAATACTTTTGTTGGAATTTGATATTTTTCTAATTGAACTTTTACTTTTTTAACTTCAGATCCACTAGATTTTCTAACACCATGATCCACCATTAAAACAATAAATTTAATAGAATATTTTTTAGCATAAAGATTTGCTAAATGAACTAGAGCAAGACTATCTGGTCCTCCAGAAACAGCGATTGCAAATTTTTTATTTTTTAAATGATTTAAAAGAAACTTTTCGAATGTGAAATACAAAGCGGACTCAAAGATTTGTTTTTTATCATTAACCAATTTTTGAACATTTGTATTTTGATTTTTCATATTTAGCTTTTTGAATAACAGATTTTGGAGCATTCGGATATTGTTGTTCAATTCCATTTAACATCAAACAACCTTGATCTTTCTCCCCAAGTTCAGAAAGGGTAATACCAAGTTTTAATAAATTTTCAGGTGCTTTAGAACTTTTTGGATATTTCTGATAACCGTCCAAATAAGCAGCAGCTGCATCCGGATATAACTGTCTTATATAAAAAGTTTCTGCAAACCAATACTGTGCATTTCCAGCTAAATTGTGTTGAGGATTTTTTTGTACAAATTCTTTTAAAGCAACTTCTGCTTTTTCGTAATCTCCAATTTTAATTAAACTAGTTGCAAATTGATATTGTTTTTCAGGAGTGCCTTCCGGTAAAACGTTTTGAGCTTTCACGGTTTCTGTTTTTACAACTCCTGCCGGAGAAACAGAATTTGTAGATTGCTGATCTTGTTTCATCACCATTTTTCCTAAATCTTGAGGCTTATCTGTTCCTGGAAATTTTTTAGGAGGTTGGTTAGATCTTGTAATTTTTTTTGGATCTCCACTTTCTAATTGGGTAAAACGAAGTTCAGCATCCGATTGCATTTTGTTTAATCGGTCAGATACTTGCTGAAGTTTAAATAATGTTTCCTCGTTACTTGCGGTAATTTTTTGAAGCTGTTCTTCTAATTCTGTAATCTTAACTAACTGTCTAGTTAAAGCACCTTCAAACGAACTAGGTGTTTCTTTTGCGTTCTTTTTATCTCCAAAGCTTTGGCTGTAGACAGCTTTTTCAAGTACTTTTAAATCTGCTCTTAGTTGTTGAATTTCTTTTAAGAGTGCATCCGTTTTTGCATCGGAAAATGCAACGTTTGATACAAATAAAAAGATTATTAAAAAACCAATTTTTTTCATTAGAAATGTATTACTCTAAAAATTGTCAAAAAAAAGACCCCGGTTTAAAAAACTCGGGGTCTTTTTAGATACTATAAATTTTTAGTTAGCTTTTACAGTTACAGCTCTACGATTTTGTGACCAAGCCAATCTGTCTGATTTCGGGTTCACAGGTCTTTCTTTACCATAACTGATAGTTTTTAACTGAGCTTTCGGTACACCTTTGCTTAGTAAGTAATCTCTAACAGCGTTAGCTCTTCGAGATCCTAATGCTAAGTTGTATTCTCTTGTACCTCTTTCGTCAGCATGACCTTCGATCACAACTTTAAGTTTTGAACTAATTAAATAAGCTGCTTGCTTATCCAAAGTTGCTTTCGCGCCTGAATGAAGAGTAGATCTGTTTGTAGCAAAAAATACTCTATCAGGAACTCCTGCTGCCAAGAATTTTACAGTGTCAGTACCAGTGTAGTAGTCTTCTTTGTTACCAATCTTTTGAGAAGTGGCACAAGCAGAAACTAAAAAACCAAGAACTAAAACTAATGCTAAATTCTTAATATTTTTTAAAATCATTTTTACCTCTTAAAATTTAAATTTTAGTGCAGTCATATCTACATAATTGCAGTTTAGATGCAACGATTAAAAAGCTAAATTTTCTCTAAATTGGTGTGTTATTTTGACAATAATGAGGACCAGTTAGGATCTGAGGCATCTGTTTGGGTTTTTAATTTAATTTCATTATAGCCTGTAATGTCAATGGACCAAAGCTTTGCACTTGCACCTCTGCCACCAGCACCAGCTGCAGTTTCTCTATAATAAATTAAAACTCTTCCGTTAGGTGACCAAGATGGAGCCTCTTGATAAAAATTTTCTGTTAATAATCTTTCTCCAGTTCCATCGGTTCGCATCACGCCAATATAAAATTTCTCTTTATAAATTTTGGTAAAGGCTATTAAATCCCCTCGTGGTGACCATACAGGAGTTCCATACAAACCATTTCCTTTAGATATTCTTGTTACTCCTTTACCGTTGCTACGCATGACATAAATTTGTTGCTGACCATTCCGATCCGAATTGAATGCAATATATTTTCCATCTGGAGAATAAGATGGTGAAGTATCTATGGCAGGATGGTTAGTTAATTGATCTACTACTCTAGTATTTAGATCCATCGTATAAATATCTGAATTTCCATCTCTAGAAAAACTCATAATTATTTTTTTTCCGTCAGGAGAAAATCTTGGTGCAAAAGTCATACCTGGAAAATCTCCAACAACTTCTTGAATACCTGTTTCAATATTCAAGAGATAGACTCTTGGTAAATTTTTAAAGTAAGACATGTAAGTTACCATTTTAGAATTCGGACTAAATCTTGGAGTAAGCACTAACTCATTTCCTAAGGTTAGATATTTATTATTATCTCCATCTTGATCCATGATTGCTAATTTTTTTACTCGCTGATCTTTAGGTCCAGATTCTGCAACATAAATAATTCTTGTATCAAAGTATCCTTCTTCTCCGGTTAATCTTTGGTATATTTTATCAGATATAATGTGTGCTATTCTTCTCCAAGAACTAGGAGTGGCAAATAACGCAAGGCCTTCCATTTCTTTTGCGGATACTACGTCCCAAAGTCTAAACTCTACTCTTAATCTATTTTTTTCATCAATTTTTAATTTTCCAGAAACCATAATTTGCGCTTTGATCAGTGCCCAATCTTCAAACCTAGGTTTTAGATGGGATAGTTTAGGATCTTGAATATAAGATTTTGGATCTAGCACATAAAATAAACCAGATCGTTTTAAGTTTTCAGTAATTACTTTTGGAAGATTTTTATCTAAATTTAATTTTTTTATACTTTCAGAAAACTTTTCTGGATTATCGATATAAAAATTAGATATTGCCGCAGGTAAAGGTTCTAAATTACCTCTAGTAATATCGATTGTTACAACCGCATTTGCATTAGTAAAAAAAGTAAAATAAAAAATTAAAAAGATTATCCTTTTCATCCTAGCCTTTTAACATTTCCTTTGCGTCAAAATTAAGTTGCAAGTCTCCCCACTTTTCATGTCCCGTAGTTGGCATTTTCAAAGGATCGCACAATTTTACAGCTCTTAAGGCGCTTTCCGCTAATACTCTATAAAATCCTTGTCCGGGCATATTCATCCTTGCATGATTTAATATCTCTGAAGATAGAATAGATCCATCGGGTTTTAATTTCAGTCTTATTTTAACTGTAAGATCCTCATTATAAGGAAGACCAATTGGAATATTCCAACATTTATAGATTTGAGCTCGAACCGCATCTTCCTGCGTAATAGTTAATCCTTTATTTAAACTAACAGAACTATCTTGGTTTTGAGTAATATCTAAAGATTGTTTTTGCTGAATTTGCGCAAACTCTTCTTTAGATTTATCAATTAGTGCTGAAATCTTATTTGGATCAAAAAGTTCTTTTTTTTCAAATTCGGAAGACTGTCTTATCTCTTCTTTTACTTCTTCAGGATTTTGCTTTTTTTTCGTTTCTTTAATTTTCTTTTTTATATCATCAGGATTAGGTACTGCGTCCGGTTTTTCTTTTTTTATAATTTTTGGAGGCGCTTGTTTAGTTACTACTCTTTCTTTTTCTTCCTTTATTTTATCAATGATTTCTCTTGCTTTAGGAGCAAAGGGTAAATTTGTTTTTTCAGATATTTGAATAAGATCAATGGATATAATGGGAGGAACATCAATAGGTTTTTTAATAACGAATGGTAAAGTAAAAGCAGTAATTAAAATAACGAAGGTATGAAATAATACTGAAAGAGATAAGCTACGATACATACTCTCATCTTTTTGTTTCAGTAATTAATGCAACTTTACTAAATCCAGATCCTGATAAATTACCCATAATTTCTATTACTCTTCCGTAGTTTAAGTTTTTATCTCCTCTTACATAAATTCTAGTATCCGTTCTATTTTTTGTAATAGCTAAAAGTTTTGGAACTAATTCTTTAAAACCAACTCTTGTATTTTGAACAAATAATTCACCTTTAGCATTAATAGAAATAGTTAAGGGTTCGTTATCATCAGGTAAAGAGTCAGCGTTGCTTTCAGGTAAGTTTACAGGAATTCCAACGGTTAGCATGGGAGCGGTCACCATAAAAACAATTAATAAAACTAACATGACATCTACGAAGGGAGTTACGTTAATTTCGCTCATTAAAGATTTAGATCTGGAGTTAGATCTTTGTAAATTAAATCCCATAATGAATTAAATGATTGATAAAAAACTTTGAGTGAAATTTTCTAATTTTTGTGTGTATTTACGTGAGCTACTAGTAAATCTGTTGTAAGCAACAACAGCTGGAATGGCAGCCAACAAACCAAGAGCAGTTGCAAATAGTGCTTCTGCTATGCCTGGGGCAACAATTGCAAGACTTGTATTTCTTGAAATTGCAATGGATTGAAATGAATTCATAATTCCCCAAACAGTTCCGAATAATCCTATGAATGGAGCAACAGATCCAACCGTTGCAAGAAAGGTCATATTTTTTTCATATTTTTCTATTTCTTTATCAATAGATACATCCATTAATTTTTTTACTCGTTCATTCAATTGAGAAGGATTTTTACTTTTATGATCATTAAATGCTTCTACTCCAGTTCTAAAAACATTGGTCATAGGATCGCCTGACTCCGCATCCGTTTTTTTATAAAGCTCTTGCGCAGATTTAGAATTTAAAAATTGTTCAAAAAAAATATCACTAGATTGGTTTATTTTTTTAAAAATTTTATATTTTTCAAAAATTAAAGCCCAAGAATAAACAGAGGCTGCTAATAAAAGAATGATCACTGATTTTACAATTAAGTCGGCTCTTACAAAAAGTTTTAATATGGAAAAATCGGTTGAAGCGATTGCAGTTGTTGCGGTTGCTACTTGATCCATAATTTTAAATTTATATCAAATTATTATTTTTGAAAAATGTCATTAATGTGTCGAAACTAATAAAGTTATTCATGACGAAATACAACTTTTAAACTTACTTAGTAGCTCAGCAACCATCTTTTTGGGTTTTCCGTTTGCATCAACCGTGGCTAGTTGCACTTGAGCATCTACTAAAACATCCTTATTTTTTTGTATTTTTTGAATCATTTCTATTCTAACCGGGGAAATCTTATCAATTTGAGATAGGATCTCTAATTCGTCCTCAAATTTTGCTGGTTTTAAAAAATTTAAACTACAGGATTTAACTACGATCAAAGTATTTAGATCTTTTTTTAATGAATCGTGACTAAAGCCTAAGGCATAAACTAGCTCGGTTCTTGCTCTTTCTAAAAATTTTAAATAATTTGCGTAATAGACAATACCACCTGCATCGGTGTCCTCATAATAGACCTTAGTTTTGAACTTAAAAGTCTTAGCCATGAAAGCCATTATTATTAAAATGATCCAAAAAATATCTCCCAATTAAAATAGCATCCGCTTTGTTACCATCTTTTTTTCTAGACATAAAATTTGAAAATTGAGGAAATAGTTCTATGGCTTTTGTTCTACTTGCATCTTTTGCTGAACCTATAAGGTTAAAATGCTTTTTCCATTTTACTGGACGAATAAAATAGACAGGGATAGATAATGCAGCACAAATCCCCTTAATGACACCAAAAGACTGGCCAAAATTAAACATGCTGGTTACTCCTTGTCCAGGCATAGCATTTACATGTTCGATAACCACGCTTTTTTCTAAAGTATGATCCGATTTAATTCTCTCCTGTATTTCAAAGCATAACTGAGCTGCGTTAATCTGCTTTTTATTTTTTTTACCCTCAATCATCGTTGGCATATCGATGACTTCATGAAGTTTTTTGTGTTTAAAAATACTAATAGCTCCACTTACGCCAGGATCAATTGCAAATAAAATCAAGAAGCTATCTCCGTGATGATTTGATCATCAATTTCAAAATTAGAGTAAACTTTTTGAACATCATCATCATCTTCGATTAACTCTATAAGATTAATTATGGATTTAAATACTTCTTTATTAACAGATACCAAAACTTTCGGTTTCCAGACCACTCCGCTAAAGCTTAATTCTTTAAATTTCTTTTCTAATTCCACCTGAACTACGTGTAGATCCTTTACTTCGGTATAAATTTCAAAGTAATCTTTTGAGATTTCA
Source organism: Candidatus Pelagibacteraceae bacterium (assembly GCA_038146245.1). Lineage (GTDB taxonomy): Bacteria > Pseudomonadota > Alphaproteobacteria > Pelagibacterales > Pelagibacteraceae > JAYQRG01. Next base: position 22,699 of record JAYQRG010000011.1, read on the forward strand.
AAATCTTTAGTATTGAGCTCAGTTACTAATTCTAACATTTGATCTTCTGTGGAAAATTCTTTTTTAATTTGTATTAAACCTAGTTTTTCGAATTGATAGGCCACAGATCCGGGGCCTGCTAAAGATCCACCGTTTTTTTCAAAGATAGATCTAAGATTAGATGTAATCCTATTTTTATTATCCGTTAACACCTCAACCATAACCGCAACCCCGCCTGGGGCAAAACCTTCATAAGTTACCGCATCATAGTTTTCTTCACTTGCACCTTGAGATTTTTTTATAGCTCGCTCAATATTATCCTTCGGCATATTTGCTTCTCTTGCAGCTAAAATTGCCGCTCGAAGTCTAGCATTCATAGTCGGGTCTGGTAATCCTAATTTTGCAGAAACCATAATTTCTCTGCTGAGTTTAGAAAATAACTTAGAGCGAATTTTATCTGCTTTTCCTTTTTTATGTTTAATCCCTGCCCAATGCGAATGACCTGCCATAATATTAATTATTATATTTTAAATTACCTCCAACTAAAATTGGAATTATATCTTTCGCCAAACCAGTTTTTTCATCTCCTACTACCTTAATTCCTGAAATTGTTGGATCTTCTAGAACTGGAGTTAGTTTTTCCGTTTGTTTTTTGAAAAATCTTTGTATCGCGTTTGCTTTATTCATACCTATGACAGAATTATAATCTCCGCACATTCCAGCATCGGTTTGAAAAGCAGTTCCATGTTGAAGTATCCGGTAATCCAATGTTGGTGTGTGAGTATGAGTGCCTACTACTAAAGTTGCTTTTCCATCTAATAAATGTCCCATGGCTTGTTTTTCACTTGTAATTTCCGCATGTATATCCACAATTAAAAAATCTACTTCTTTTTTTAATCTTATTTTTTTTATTTCTGTTTCTACTAAGGGAAATACATCCTCTGTTTTTTTCATGTAAATATTTCCCATCAAATTCAATACACCTATTTTAAAATTTTTTTTCTCAAAAATCTCAAATCCTTTTCCTGGGGTCCCTACTGGAAAATTAAAAGGTCTTAGTAATCTTTTTTCTTTTTGTATATGCTCTGCAGTTTCCGCTTGATCCCAAATATGATTTCCAGACGTTATAACATCTACTCCAACTTCGTATAATTCGTTACAAATAGCCTCAGTAATCCCATATCCGCCCGCAGCATTTTCACCATTTACAATTACAAAATCAATTTGATGAGAGTGAATCATTTCAGGAAGTTTTTTTAAAACTAGATTTCTTCCTGCTCTACCTACAATGTCACCTAAAAATAAAAAATTCACGTTTATTGTATTAATTCTTTTTCTGTTAAAACAAAATCTAACTTTTGATCGTGTTTTTCTATGTGAATTTTTTTAATCTTTTGAAAGGAAAAGGCAATACCAATCGTTGTTATTTTATTGCTTTTTAAACTATTAGAAATGAAACGATCATAAAAACCACGTCCATATCCAAGACGATTTTTGTTTAAATCAAAACCTAATAA
>JAYQRG010000012.1:0-18968 GCA_038146245.1 Candidatus Pelagibacteraceae bacterium
GTATTATTTAGAGATTTTTTAAACTTTAGTCCAAAAAATCCTAACTGGATTAATCGGGATCGTTTTATTCTATCTGCTGGTCACGGTTCTATGCTTTTATACTCACTGCTTTATCTTACTGGTTATGAAAGCATCACTTTAGAAAATATCAAAAATTTTAGACAACTGAATTCGATCTGCGCTGGTCACCCTGAATATAAAGAAGGAAGTGGCATAGAGACGACTACAGGACCACTAGGACAAGGAATAGCAAACGCGGTGGGCTTCGCTCTAGCGGAAGAAATTTTAAAAGCTAAATTTGGAAAAAATAAAATTAATCATAAAACTTATGTGCTTGCGGGAGATGGATGCTTAATGGAAGGAATTAGTCATGAAGCTCTAAGTTTTGCGGGACACCTAAGGTTAAAAAATTTAGTTTTATTATTTGATAACAATTCTATTTCAATTGATGGTCCGACTAACCTAGCAATTTCAGATAATTATAAAAAAAGATTTGAAAGCTATAATTGGGATTATATTGAAATTAATGGTCATAAAGAAAAGGAAATTTTTAAAGCATTAAAAAAAGTTCAAAAGGCAAAAAAACCAACGGTTATTTCTTGTAAGACTATCATTGGATTTGGGTCTCCTAATAAATCTGGAAAATCCTCTGCACATGGAAGCCCGATGGGCGAAGATGAAATTAAGCTGATTAGAAAAAAATTAAAATGGTCCTATGAGCCTTTTGAAATACCATCGAATGTTTTAAAATCTTGGAGAGACATTGGAAAAAAAAGATCTTTGACTGAGCTAAAATGGTCCAAAAAAAATAATATCAAATTTTCCGATTGGAAAAATAAAATTCAAAATATTGTACTAGAAGAAAAGAAAAAAATTTTAGAAGATAAAAAACCATTAGCTACAAGAAAATCATCTGAAAAAATCATAAATTTATTTTCAAGTTTTGTGCCAGAACTAATTGGAGGATCTGCAGATTTAACAGAGTCCAATAACACAAAAGCAAAAGAACAAAAAATTATCACATCAACTTCTTTTAAGGGAAACTATATTCACTATGGAGTGAGAGAACATGCAATGGCTGGAATTATGAACGGAATTTCATTGCATAGTGAACTCATACCTTATGGTGGTACATTTTTAATTTTCAGCGATTATTGTAAACCATCCATTCGACTTTCGGCTCTAATGAAGAAAAGAGTGGTTTACATCATGACTCATGACTCTATTGGTCTTGGGGAAGATGGACCAACTCACCAGCCAATAGAGCAATTAAGTGGGTTACGTGCTATTCCAAATTTAAATGTATTCAGACCAGCAGATACCACGGAAACTCTTGAGTGTTGGCAGATTGCATTAGAAACCAATCAATCCCCAAGTGTAATTTCTTTAACGAGACAAAATTTAAATCAAATTAGAGAAACTTTTGAAAGCAAAAATCTTTCCTCTAAAGGAGCATATGAAGTTTATCGTTCAGGTAATAATATACAAATTACACTTATGGCAAGTGGTTCTGAAGTAGAAATTGCCTTAGAAGCATCAAAAAAATTATCCCAAAAAAATATATTTTCAAAAGTAATTTCGTTTCCCTGCATGTCAATTTTTGATAAACAAGAAGTATCTTATAAGAATCAAATTTTAGATGAAACGGAACATAAAATTTCCATTGAAGCTTCTAATCCTAGTAGCTGGTATAAGTATGTGGGAAATAAAGGTATAGCCATGGGAATAGAAAGTTTTGGAGAAAGTGCACCTTATAAACAATTATATAAGCATTTTAAATTAACCAGCGATGATGTAGTTCATCGTGCATTAAAATTAATAAAAAACTAAATGTTAAAAGTTGCAATTAATGGTTTTGGTAGAATTGGAAGAATGGTCTTAAGAGCCATTTATGAAAATCAATATAAAGGAATAAAAGTATTGGCTATCAACAATAGAGCAAAGCCAGATGTAAGCTCCTTTTTATTATCGAACGATACCGTACATGGAAAATTTAACTTTAATGTTCGTAACGATGAGGACTCTATATTTATTGGTAAAGATAAAATTGACTGCTATCACGAGAGCGACCCTCTATCCTGTCCATGGGAAGATCTTGGTATTGATGTTGTGTTTGAATGTACTGGTAAATTTAATGAAAAAGAAAAATCATACAGACATATAGAAGCTGGAGCAAAAAAAGTAATTGTTTCTGCTCCGTGTAAAGAAGCTGATCAAACGATCGTATATGGAATTAATCAAAAAAATATTACAAAAAATCATAAAATAATTTCTGTTGCCTCTTGCACCACTAATTGCCTAGCACCCCTTGCCTATGTCATTCATAAAAATTTTAAAATTGAAAAAGGTTATATGACTACAATCCACTCATATACTACGGATCAAAGATTACTTGATAATTCTCATAAAGATTTAAGAAGAGCAAGAAGCGCTCCTAATGCTATGGTGCCAACAAGTACAGGTGCTGCAAAGTCGTTAAAGTTAATTATTCCTGATTTAAAAGATAAAGTAGATGGAATTTCAGTAAGAGTGCCAACGCCAAATGTATCTTTGGTGCAGTTTAATTTTAATACTAAGAAAAAAATTAATGCTAATTCAGTGAATCAAGCTTTAACAAAAGCTAGTAACTCTTATTTAAAAGGAATACTTGGAATTGAAAATAAGCCTCTTGTTTCCTCTGATTTTAATCATGATCCTAGATCTTCTATAATAGATACCCAGCTTACAAAAATTATTGGTGATAATTTAGGAACAGTTTTTGCTTGGTACGATAACGAATGGGGTTTTTCTAACCGAATGATTGATCTTGCTCTTTTTTTAAAAAATAAACTATAAAAAATGAGTCAATTAAGATTACTGGATGATTTTTCTAAAATAAAAAAAAAAACAGTTCTTCTAAGGGTGGATTTCAATGTACCTATTTCTGGTGGAAGAGTATCAGATTCTACTAAAATAAATATTCTTAAAAACACCATTCAAGATCTGTTAAAAGAAAAGTGCAAATTAGTTTTGTGCTCCCATCTTGGTAGACCACAAAAAAAAGGTAAAGATGGATTATCTTTACTACCCGTTAAAAATACTGCTGAAAAAATTTTTAATGAAAAAATAAAATTTTTGGAAATTAATAATCATACAAAAGAGGAAATAAAAAAAAGCGCAGAGCATATCATCATGTTGGAAAACTTAAGATTTGATCCTGGCGAGGAAAAAAACTCTAAAGATTTTTCAAAACTATTATCGTCTTTTGCCGATGTTTATATTAATGAGGCATTCTCTTGTTCTCATAGAGCTCACGCATCGATCACGGGCGTTACAGAATTTATAGATTCTTATGCAGGATCTAATATAGTTCAAGAAGTGGAGGCTTTGGAGAAGGTTTTTCTCAACTCTAAAAAGCCTGTTACTTGTCTTATCGGAGGTTCAAAAATTTCAACCAAAATAGATCTAATCACCAACTTGCTTCCTAAAATGGACTACATGATTATTGGAGGTGCTATGGCAAATAATTTCTTCAAATTTAATAGTTTCAAAATAGGAAAATCCTTATTTGAAGAAAACATAAGCGGCACGGTTAAAACGATCTACCAAGAAGCTAAAAGAAATGAATGTGAAATAATTTTACCAGAAGATGTAGTTTGTTCTAAGAAATTTGATCAAGCTGGTGTTAATAAAAAATTAGATCAAGTAAGTGAAGATGATATTATTTTAGATATTGGTATTGCCAGCACTAATAAAATTGATTCTATAATAAAAAAATCAAATACTGTTTTATGGAATGGACCATTTGGACTATTTGAGTACGATAACTTTGCAAATGGTACTAATGAAATCTCAAGATCCATAGCCAAATATACTAAAGAAAATAATTTAATCTCTGTAGCGGGTGGTGGCGATACTTTTGCTGCTATAAAAAAATCAGGAAATGAAAATAACTTTACCTACATTTCAACTGCAGGTGGAGCTTTTTTAGAATGGCTTGAGGGTAAAGTGCTTCCTGGACTTAAAGTGCTTGAAAAATAAAATATTAAAAATAAAGAAATCATTATGGATATAAAAAAAATCGCAAAATGGATGGTAGCAAAAGACAAGGGAATTTTGGCTGCAGATGAAAGCACTGGTACCATGAAAAAAAGATTAGATGGTGTTGGAGTTCCTTCCACAGAAGAAAATAGATTAAATTTTAGATATACTCTTTTTACTTCACCAAATATTAAAAAATTTATAAGCGGTGTTATTCTTTATGATGAAACAATTAAACAAAGCTTCAATGGAAAAACAATTTCCCAAATATTAAATGAACAAAACGTACTTCCAGGAATTAAAGTAGACACTGGTACAAAAAAACTTCCCGGCTCGGATGAGACTATAACCGAGGGTTTAGATGGCTTGCGAGATAGATTAAAAAATTATTATGAACTTGGTGCTAGATTTGCCAAATGGCGAGGAGTTTATAAAATAGGAAAAAACTTCCCTAGCAAAAATGCAATAGTAGCCAATGCACATGCTTTAGCCAGATATGCAGCTCTCGTTCAAGAAGCGCAAATGGTTCCCATAGTGGAACCTGAGGTTTTAATGGATGGAAATCACAATATCTCTAAGTGTTATGATGTAACTTCTAAAGTACTGGAAGAGTGTTTTAAACAGCTTCACATTGCAGGGATTGATCTTGCGGGTATGGTCTTAAAACCTAATATGATTTTACATGGATCTGAATCAAAAAAAATAAATAAAAAATCAGAAGTGGCAAAATATACTCTGAAGTGTATTAAAGAAAATGTACCGACCAAGGTGCCTGGAATAGCATTTTTATCAGGAGGTCAAACTGAAGTGGAAGCAACAGAGAACCTTAATGAAATAAATAAAATCAATAAAACAAAATTTGCATTTACTTTTTCCTATGGAAGAGCATTGCAGCAGTCTGCATTAAAAACCTGGGCTAAAAATATTCAAAATAAAGAACATGTTCAAAAAGTATTCGATTTAAGATCTAAGATGAATAGCCTTGCTACCAATGGTAAATGGAAAAAAGACCTCGAGCAAGTTGCCTAAATTTGCAAAAATATATTTAATTACTCCTAATTTATTAAATAATACTTTTTATAAAAATTTACCTAAAATTTTAAAAACGAAAAAAATATCTTTTCTTCAAATCCGAAGTAAAATTTATTCTAAAAAAAAACTGATACTGCATATAAAAAAAATAATAAAAATTTCCAAAAAATTCAAAACTAGATTAATTCTCAACGATGATGCTGAATTGGCAAATAAAATGGGTATAGGGTTTCATTTGGGACAAAATGATTTAAGAAATACAAATATCGCTCACTTACATAAAAAAAAATTTGGCATCACTTGTCACAATTCACTTATTCTTGTTAAAAAAGCTCTAACATACAAACCAGCTTACATTGCGTTGGGAGCTTTTGAAAAAAGCAAAACAAAAAAAGTTAAGTTTAGAGCTAGTTTAAAATTACTTAAAAATGCAAAGAAATTATTTCGTATTCCGATCGTGGCGATTGGAGGAATTAATAACAAAAATTATAAAGATATTATTAAAAGTGGTGCAAATTACGTGGCAATCTCAAGTTATGTATGGAAAAATAAAAAACTTTCACCATTAGAATCTGTAAATCAATTCAAATAAAGTTTCATTTATTTAAAAAAAAAGTATAAAGCGTCCTATGAAAATTCAAGCGGTGGACATTAAACCAGGTGTAATCATTGAGTATGAAAATGATCTTTGGAGATGTCTTAAAAGCCAAGCAGTAAAACCCGGTAAAGGCGGAGCCTATAATCAAGTAGAATTAAAAAGCATCACTAAAGGTACAAAATTAAATGAAAGATTTAGATCGGATGAAACCATCGAAAAAGCTTCTTTAGAGGAAAAAGATTTTTCTTACTTATATCAAGAGGGTCAAAATTTTGTGTTTATGGACAGTGCTAGTTTTGAGCAAATCTTTGTTCCTAAAGATATCGTTGGTGAACATGAAGAGATGTTAAAAGAAAATATGAATGTAGTTATTGAATTGCATGATGAAAAGCCGTTAATACTGAATATGCCGAACAGTGCAGATTTTGAAGTTCTTGAAACAGAATCTGTGGTCAAAGGACAAACTGCATCTAGTTCTTATAAACCAGCAACGATTCAAAATGGAGTAAAAATAATGGTTCCCCCTTTTATAAACCAAGGGGATTTAATTTCTGTCAATTGCAATACTAGAGAGTATATTAAGAAGGCTAACTAATGCCTTTGTTGTCCCCTGATATAAGTATCCTTGAAAAAATTTGTAGGAAAGTATCTAGATTTATAGTTCGTGATTTTGGTGAAATTGAAAAGTTACAAGTGTCAAGAAAAGGCGTCGGAGATTTCGTTACAAAAACAGATAAAAAAGTAGAAAAAGTTATTATCGAAGAACTTAAAAAAGCAAGACCTGAATACGGATTTATTGCAGAAGAAAGTGGTCTTCAAAAACAGCCAGAATTTAATTGGGTTATTGACCCCATTGATGGAACTTCTAATTTTATGCATGGCATACCTCACTTTGCTGTATCCATAGGATTAGAAAAAAATAACGAAATAATTTCTGGTATCATCTATGATCCAATAAAAAATGAAATGTTCTATGCTGAAAAAGGTAGAGGTGCATATTTAAATAATCAGAGAATCCGAGTTTCTTCCAGAAGAGAACTTGATGAAATTGTTGGGCTTTACGGCTGCCCATCCAAAAAAGCAAACGTGGATAGAGTTCTTGGTCAAGTTAAAAATGCAACTGGAAAAATTTATAAATTAAGAAATTTTGGAAGTGCTGCATTAGATTTTGCTTATGTAGCTGCAGGTCGATGTGATTTTGCTTGGTATGATCATTTACAATATTGGGATTACGCTGCTGGAATGATTATCGTAAAAGAATCTGGTGGGACCATAACTGATTTTAGTGGCAATGAATTTTCAAAAACCAAAAATGAAATTTTGATATCTAATTCAAAAATCCATGGGGAAGTTGTTCAAATTTTATCAAATTCCTAATGTTAAAATTTGTCATTTTTCTTTTTTTAGATGTTTTTGCGTTTAGTGGTGTTTTGGTTGCCACTCTTCCTTTTCTCATTGAAAATTTAGGAGGAGATATTTTTCTTATTACAATAGCTTTTGGTTCCTTCTCTTTTTTTCAATTTTTTGTATCTCCTTTTTGGGGAAGACTATCTGATAGGTATGGAAGAAAACCGTTATTAATTTTAAATTGTATCGCTGAATTTATAGCCAACATTTTATTAGCTTTAAGTCATAACCTTTTTATTTTATTTGCTGCAAGAATTGTGGCTGGACTATTTAAAACTAATGTGTCCGTAGGTACCGCATACATTTCGGACATTACTACTTCCAAAAATCGAGCCAAGGGCATGGGGATGTTTGGGGTTGCTTTTGGTTTAGGTTTTACTTTGGGACCATTGTTTGGAGGGGTGGTTGCTGGATCCAATTACACTACAGAAACACTAAATTTAGTTGCATGGATTGCTTCATTAGTGAATATTTTTAATTTATTATTTGTAACCTTTTTTCTTAAAGAAAGTCATTCTAGCAAGCAAAGATTTATCAGAACTGCAAAAAGTAAAATCTTAAACCAATTAAAAATAATTTCACTACCAAGCCTTTTTCCTTTTTTCTTTTTAATATTTTCTATTCATGTCTGCTTTTCTGGAATGGAAGGAACGATAGCCATCTGGACAAAAAATACATTTTCTTGGGGTCCTAGAGAAGTAGGTTATGTCATGCTACTAGCGGGAGTATCACAAATTATTGTTCAAGGATTTGTTTTAAGATATTTAGTTACCAAATATAATGAGTACTCCTTAATTGTATCAGGATACATAAGTTTAATTATCGGTTTTGGCTTAATCGTAACAGAAAAAATTTATATTATTCCTCTAGCAATTATTTTCTTATGTTACGGGATAGGAATCTTAAACCCATGTATTAATAGTATTTTATCAAAAAAAACTAAAAACGACCGTGGATTAATTTTGGGTTCTGCCTATTCTTCTCAGGCCATAGCAAGGTTTGTGGGTCAACCCTTGGCTGGATTATTTTTTTTACATCTTGGTAAAAATTCTTATTTTTATGCTTATGTTATTTTTTTGGTTTTAGTGGGAACAACCTACCTTTTTTCCAAAAAAAAACTTATTTTTAATTATAAAAGATGATTGAGTATTAAAGATACTTTGTTATAAACCTTTCTTTATGAAAAAAAACATACACCCAAAACTTAACAAGGTAAAAATTCAAATGACAGATGGATCTGTGTTTGAAACTATGACGACCATGGGTAAGGATGGGGATACTATAAAGTTAGATATTGATCCTAAATCACATCCTGCTTGGACAGGAGAAAATCAAAAGGTTGCAGATAAAGGTAGAGTTAGTAAATTTAATAAAAGATTTGGTAACTTAAAAAATAATTAATTATGAATTTGCCATTAATGCCAAAAGCGACAGCGGTTTGGCTAATAGAAAATACTACTTTAACATTTAAACAAATCGCAGATTTTTGTGGACTTCATGAGCTTGAAGTAAAGGGAATTGCGGATGGAGATGTTTCTGTAAACATCAAAGCATATAATCCGATTTTATCTAATCAGCTTACTAGGGAAGAAATTGAGTCTTGCTCCAAAGATCCTAACCGACCTTTAAAATTAAAAGAAAAATTAATTGATTACGAAGTAAAAAAAATGGTGGGAACTAAATACACACCCATTTCTAAAAGAGAAGACAGACCTTCTGCAATTTACTGGTTGGTTAAAACCTATCCTCAATTATCAGATGGACAAATATGTAAACTTGTAGGTTCGACAAAAAATACAGTAGACTCCATTAGAAATAGAAAATATTGGAATATTTCCAATATATCTCCTAAAGATCCAGTTCTCGCAAATTTTTGTTCTCAAACTGATTTAGAAAAAGCGGTAGAAAAAAGTGTTAGAAGACAAAAAAATTTAACTAAAAAATTAAAAAAAGAAAAAGAAGAATTGAAAGAAGAAGTTTCAGAAAATACAAATAGTAATTAAAAAATTTGAAAAAAAATAATAAACATTTTGTAAGCATAATCATGGGTAGCAAGTCTGATTGGAAGACTATGAGGCACGCCTCATTAACACTTAAAAAATTAAAAATTAAGCATGAGTGCAAAATTGTCTCTGCTCATAGGACCCCTAATCGAATGTATCAATTTGCAAAACAAGCATCTAAAAATAACACCACAGCTATCATTGCTGGCGCTGGAGGCTCCGCACATTTACCAGGAATGATTGCATCTTTAACAGAAGTTCCAGTAATAGGTGTGCCTATTGATAGTAAAAAATTAAATGGATTAGACAGTTTGCTCTCCATTGTGCAAATGCCAAAAGGAATTCCGGTGGGAACTGTTGCCATTGGAAAAGCTGGAGCAATTAATGCAGCACTTTTTGCTGCCTCTATTATAAGTTCATTCGATTTAACAATTAAAAAAAATCTTATCCTTTTTAGAAAAAAACAGACAAGTTTAGTAAAAAATAAACCAAACTAATGATCAAAACTCCAGTCCTAGGAATTATTGGCGGAGGTCAGCTTGGAAGTCTTTTATGTAAGGCAGCTAGAAAATTAAATATCAAAACTTGCGTTTTATCAGATGATTCTGATGCTCCAGCTAAAAAATTTGCTGATGATTTTATTTATGGCAAGTATCAAAATATAAATAAAATTAATCAATTTATTAAAAAAATTGATGTCGCGACTTTTGAATTTGAAAATATACCTGTAAGTATCTTAAAAAAAATTAATAAAAAGATAAAAGTTTTTCCAAAACCTCAGATTAATGCAATAGTTCAAAATAGATTCTTAGAAAAAAAATTTGTAAATCATTTAAAAATACCAACTACAAACTATAAATTAATAAAAAACAGAAAAGATATTAAAGATATTTCTACGCTTTTGCCTGGTATTTTAAAAACTACCACTCTTGGATATGATGGAAAAGGACAGTACGTAATTAAAAAATTAAAAGATTTTGAAAAAAATAAAATTAATTTTAATAAAGAGTATATTTTAGAAAAAAAAATAGACTTAAAAAAAGAAATTTCAGTAATTGTTACCGTATTTCAAAATAAGAAATACTCAGTTTATGAACCCATAGAAAATGTTCATAAAAATCAAATTCTTCATACTTCTACAATTCCAGCAAAAATTAGCAATGCAGTAAAAAATAAAGCCAAAAACTATGCTGTTAAGATTGCAAAAAAATTAAATTATATTGGAACGATGTGTGTCGAATACTTTATAGATAAAAATAACAAACTACTCGTCAATGAAATTGCGCCACGTGTACATAATTCTGGCCATTTAACAATTGAGGCTTTTAATATTTCTCAATTTGAAAATCATGTTAGAGCAGTTTGTAACTTTGGTAGAAAACCTCTTAAAAAAATTAGAAACGCCAAAATGATTAATATAATTGGATCCGATTTATTAAGATTCAAAAAAAAGAAATTTAAGAAGAATGAGTATTTTTACGATTACCTAAAAAATCAAATCAAGACCAACCGAAAAATGGGACATTTGACAACTCTAGTCTGAGTTGATTTTACATAGCGCTTTAAAATTGCCAATTTTTAAAGGTAGATTTTTTTAACCTTTAAAATATAAGGCGACCTCAAAATTTTGAAAAAAACTATGAAAAAAGAAGCTATAAACAATATTATCAAAGTTAAAAAAAGAATTATTAAAGAAACAGCAAATACCAAGTTTGCCTACAAAACAACTTTTAAAGATATTAAGAAATATTTTAAAATTTTAAATAAAGTACTTTTTAAAAATCAACTGAATCCATTTAACGATATTATAATTAAAAAAATGAATGGTTGCTGGGGTCAGTGTGTGGAGGATTATTCTTTGAGAAAAGGTACAAGATTCTTTATTTTAGAAATGCAGCCAGAATATAATACAAAAAAAGATTTTTTGAGCACCCTTGCTCATGAAATGACCCATTTATGGCAGCAAACGATTAAAAAAGATACGGGAAACCATAACGAGCTTTTTTTTAGTTTTAAAAATAAATTTAAAAAACTAAATTTAGAACTATAATCTTTATCTAATTAATTATTTTTATAAATTAATTTATGAAAGATAATCCAAAACATTGGATAAATTAAAACCGTAAATACATAGTTTATAAGTAAAGTTTTATAAAAAATATTATTATTACTTAAATATTGTATTAAGATAAAAACTACATAACTGATAGTTAAAGAAACAGAAAACATAATCCATTCACTTAGGAAAATAGTTCTTACTTTAATATTTTTTTGATAATTAGCTAATCCGTAAATTATAAAGAAAATAATAACACTAGATCCAAAAAATAAACCGTTCAAGCTATCGTTAACTATAGCTAAAATAAAAAGAGATAATCCTCTATTAAAATTAATATTTTCATCGGAAATAACGAATAAAAATATTAAAACTAATTGCAAATTAACGTAATAAGATAAAGTATTATTGATAAAACTAATTTTCTGAGAGCTTACAATAATAACTAATAATAACAAAATTATTGGTAATATTTTTCTTTTAAACATGATTTATTCTTTTTTTTTCTGCAAGTGTAATATGGTTACTAAATCTAATTGATTAAAATCAAAAGACGAATCTATATAAAAATTTTCTTTTGAATCTATAACGAGAGTTCCCACCAATATCCCATCGGGCAGAGTACCTTCTATACTTTGGGTGTACAGAATATCTCCATTATTTAATTTGTATTCTTTGGGTAAAAAAACTAAATCTAAATTGTTTTTTTTATCATTAGATCCAGTTAAAATTGCATTATATTTTTGATCTCCAATTCTTACAGGAATTCTGCTTTGTCTGCTGGTAATAAGTAATGCTCTTGATGAAAAACTATTAACTTCCACAATTTTACCGACTAAATTATTTTTAAATACAACCGGGTCTCCGACCTGGACATTTTGACTGGACCCTTTGCTAAGAATGATACTGTTTGTATATATATTATTTTTATATGAAATGACCTTCGCTATAGAGCTTTGATAAATATATCTTTCTTGCCCTACGATTTTTTTTAAATCCTCTAATTGTTTTTCTAAGACTAAATTAAGCTTTTTTTGACTTTCTAGTTCAATTTTTATTTTATCAATTTCTTTAATCTGAATACTTTCATCAAATAATTTTTGCGATGATTTAATTAAATAATTAACTCCATAAAAAGGAGATTTAATGATGATAATGGAATAAACGATTGCATCATTAATCGACTGCCTAAAAAAAGAAAAATATTTTGTATTGTACCGATCTACAAAAAAAAGTGTAAATCCTATAAGGATATAAACAACAAAGCTTTTGATCGAAAAACTAGATCCGAAGGATGTATCCCTCATTACTTTTAACTATTAATATTCAGTCAACATCGAAGCAAAGATTTCTTCCTGCTCTAAGGCTTTGCCTGTTCCCAGTGCAACACAAGAAAGTGGATCTTCGGCAATCGAAACTGGTAATCCTGTTTCTTTAGAAATAAGTTTATCAAGATTTCGCATGTATGCTCCACCACCTGCAAGAACAATTCCCATATCTACTAAATCAGCTGCAAGTTCTGGAGGGGTATTCTCTAATGCATCTTTTACAGATTGAACTATTTGAGAGATCACACCAGACATAGCCTCTGCTGTATCTTTTTCAGTCAAGGTTACTTCTTTTGGAACTCCAGTTCTAATATCCCTCCCCTTCATAATATAAGTGTTATCAGCATTAGATGGTATTGCGGTTCCAATTTCTTTTTTAATTTTTTCAGCTGTAGATTCTCCGATCAGCAAATTAAATTTCTTTCTCATGTAAGAAACGATCGATTGATCTAGTGCATCCCCAGCAAGTCTTAAAGATTGTGAATAAACAATTCCACCTAAGGATAAAACAGCTATTTCTGTTGTTCCTCCACCAATATCTACAATCATAGATCCTGTTGGTTCAGAGATAGGTAAGCCTGCACCAATTGCAGCCGCAACTGGTTCTTCAATTAGTTTTACTTGTCTTGCTCCTGCTGCGTAAGCAGATTCCTGAATTGCTTTTCTTTCCACTGGTGTAGATCCCGTAGGTACACAAATAATAATTCTAGGGGTAGCAAACGCGCTTCTTTTATGAACTTTTCTAATGAAATGTTTGATCATTTCTTCTGCTACGATGAAATCTGCAATCACACCATCTCTTAAAGGTCGAATTGCTTTTATATTTCCTGGAGTTCTTCCTAACATTTGTTTTGCATCTTCCCCAACTGCTAGTACTTGGTTTTTTCCTCTATCGGATACAATTGCCACCACTGATGGCTCATTTAATACGATACCTTTGCCTTTTACGTACACAAGTGTGTTTGCGGTTCCAAGGTCAATTGCCATATCGGTAGACCAAGCTCCCATTATTTTTGAAAATATAGTCATGGTTTTCTTTTTATTCCTTTCCTAATTTTTACACCG
This sequence comes from Candidatus Pelagibacteraceae bacterium, assembly GCA_038146245.1. GTDB lineage: Bacteria > Pseudomonadota > Alphaproteobacteria > Pelagibacterales > Pelagibacteraceae > JAYQRG01. The sequence continues at coordinate 13,510 of JAYQRG010000012.1, forward strand.
CAGCTGAATAATCTTCGCTTTTTGGTGCGGTTCTATTTCTTTTTAAAATTAATTTGTTTAATGCATTTATGTATGCCTTTGCAGATGCAACTAAAGTATCCGTATCTGACGCTTGACCTACAGAAATTTTTCCTTTTTCCTCTATTCTAACGCTCACTGTTGCTTGAGCATCCGTTCCTTCGGTTACTGCATGAACTTGATATAACTGCAACACAATATCGTGAGGAAAAATAGCTTTTATACATTTAAAAATGGAGTCCACAGGTCCGTCTCCGGATTGCTCTGTTTTTTTGGACTCGCCATATACTTCAAGTTCCAAAATAGCTTTTTGACCTTTGGTACCTGCATGGACATCTAAAGATATTAATTGAATAACATTATTATCTTTCATTAAATCATCATCTATGAGAGCCGCTATATCCTCATCAAATACATGCTTTTTTTTATCTGCAAGATCTTTAAACTTTTGAAAAGCAGTATCTATTTTTTCATCTTCAAATTCTGAGTAGCCCAAAGCAGCTAACTTTTCTTTAAACGCATGGCGACCAGAATGTTTTCCCATAATTAAAGAAGATTTGTTTACTCCAACACTTTCTGGGGTCATAATTTCATAAGTGTTGCTATGTTTAAGCATTCCGTCTTGGTGAATTCCTGACTCATGTGCAAAAGCATTTTTTCCCACAATCGCTTTATTATATTGAATTGGAAAACCAGTTACGCTTGATAACAATTTAGAGCAACTATTAATTTTTGTTGTTTCAATATTAGTCTTGAAAGGTAACAAATCATTTCTGGTTTTGATTGCCATTACAATTTCTTCTAAAGCTGCATTACCAGCTCTCTCACCTATTCCATTAATAGTACACTCTACTTGTCTTGCACCTTCTTTTATACCCGCTATCGCATTTGCAACTGCTAAACCAAGATCATTATGAGTATGGGTAGAGACAGTTACTTTGTCAATATTTGGAACTCGGTTAAAAATATTTTTTATGATATTTCCATAATCGTCCGGGATCGCATAACCCACGGTATCTGGAATATTAATAGTAGTAGCTCCACATTTAATTGCTAATTCTATGGTTTTGCATAAATAGTCTATATCTGTTCTTGTTGCATCTTCAGGGGACCACTCCACATCATCAGTATGTTTTCTTGCATACTCAACGCTGGATTTGATTAAATCTAAAACTTCTTCTCTAGTTTTTTGTAATTTATGTTTAATATGTAAATCACTTGTAGAAATAAAAGTATGAATTCTATAATGCTTTGCATGCTTTAAAGACTGAACACATTTTTCTAAATCTGTTTTAACTGCTCTTGCTAATCCGCAAGGAATAGTTTTTTTTAAAATTTTAGATATTTCTGATACTGCTTCAAAATCGCCAGGAGATGCTGCTGGAAAACCAGCTTCCATCACATCAACTCCTAAATCTTGAAAAGCTCTAGCAATTTGGATTTTTTCTTCCAAACTCATAGAAGCTCCTGGAGACTGTTCTCCGTCTCTAAGAGTGGTATCGAATATAATAATTTGGTTTTTCTTCATAAAAGCTATGTAATAGATCGATTCATAAAAATCCACCAATTAACGTATGGATTGAATATTTTTAACCTAAAATAAGCTTAATTGTAAAAAAATCTAATTTTTTGATTTATCTACTATTTTATTTTTACCAATCCAAGGCATTAGAGCTCTTAATTTTTCTCCAACTTGCTCGATTGGATGATCCGATAGTTCTTTTCTCATGCGTAAAAAGTTTTTTTGTCCTAGATCATTTTCTTTCATCCAGTCTTTCGTAAACTTTCCGCTCTGTATATCTTTTAAAACTTCCTTCATTCTTTCCTTGGTTTTATCATCTATAATTTTCTTACCCGAAATATATTCTCCGTATTCTGCTGTATTTGAAATAGAATAGTTCATATTAGCAATTCCACCTTCATAAATTAAATCTACAATTAATTTTACTTCGTGAAGACATTCAAAATATGCCATTTCTTTTGAGTAGCCAGCTTCTACTAAAGTCTCAAAACCTTTTTTTATTAATTCTACCAATCCACCACATAAAACTACTTGCTCACCAAATAAGTCGGTTTCACACTCTTCTCTAAAAGTAGTTTCGATCACTCCAGATTTTCCTCCTCCGATAGCTGAAGCATAGGATAAAGCTAGCTCTTTTGCTTTTCCGCTACTATCTTGGTGAACTGCCATTAAACAAGGAACCCCTCCACCCTTTTGGTATTCAGTTCTAACTAAGTGACCTGGACCTTTTGGCGCAATCATGAAAACATCTAAATCTTTTCTTGGTTTAATAAGATCAAAATGAATATTTAATCCATGAGCAAAAGCTAAGCTCATCCCTTGCTTCATTCTTTGCTCGATATGATTTTTATAAATTCCTGATTGTAATTCATCTGGTGCTAAAATCATTAAAACATCAGCCCACTCTGCTGCATCTGAAATATTCATTACTTTCAAACCTGCGGCTTGTGCTTTTTTTATACTTGGAGAATTTTCTCTTAAAGCAACCACTACTTCTTTTACACCGCTATCTTTTAGGTTTAACGCATGCGCGTGACCTTGACTTCCAAAACCAACAATTGCAATTTTTTTTGATTTGATTAAATTTACATCCGCATCTTTATCATAGTACATTTTCATAAAACTTTTCCTTTGTTATCTTTTACAGTCTCCCAACCTTTTTTCATCGCTAAAGCCCCAGTTCTAGAAACACTAATCTGACCTAAGGATTTAATTTTTTTTACAAAACTATCTACCTCACGTCTTGTACCTAAAAACTGGACAATAAATGATTTTGAGGTTTTATCTAAAAACTCTAGCTTAAAGTCAACACATAACTTTTTAGCTTTTTTTAGCTCCTTTTCATCTTCTGAGATAAATTTTACTAAAGCCAGTTCTCTAAATATAGATTTTTCATTAATCGGATAGCTAGCTACCTTGTGAACAGGAACTAATTTTAAAAGTTGTGCTTGAATTTGATCAATAACTTGTGGTGTTCCGTTAGTCGCAATAGTTATCCTTGAAATATTTCTTTCTTCATCCACTTTAGCAACAGCAAGGGACTCAATGTTATATCCTCTTCCTGAAAACAGTCCTGAAACTCTCGCTAACACTCCAGCTTCATTATCTACCCAGGCAACTATCACATGACGTGAAAGTTCTTCTTCGTTCGCTCCAATTTCATATGCAGATTTAGACATATTATACTAATACTTTTCCTTCCTCAGTTATTCCATCTTCATCTTCTGGACCCAAAATCATTTCGTTATGTGGTTTACCGGAAGGGATCATGGGGAAACAATTTTCATCTTTCTTCACCACGCAGTCAAAAATTACTGGTTTATTTGTTTTTAACATTTGTTCAATTTTACTATCAAGTTCACTAGGTTTAGTTGCTCTTATCCCTACCGCACCGTAAGCTTCTGCTAATTTAACAAAATCAGGGAGTGCTTCTGTGTAACTGTGAGAATAATTTTTCTCATGAAGCAACTCCTGCCATTGTCTTACCATTCCCATCCATTGATTATTTAAAATAAATATTTTAACAGGAAGTTTATATTGAACCGCAGTAGATAACTCTTGAATATTCATTAGGATTGAAGCCTCTCCTGCTATATCAATTACGAGTTTTCCTGGATTTGCTAACTGAGTTCCGATTGCAGCTGGCAAACCATAGCCCATCGTGCCAAGACCACCAGAAGTCATCCATCTATTTGGTTTTTTAAACTTATAAAACTGAGCTGCCCACATTTGATGTTGACCAACTTCAGTTGTAATAAAAGTATCTTGATTTTTGGTATGTTCATAAATTCTCTCTACTGCATATTGGGGCATAATAAGATTATTATCTTTTTTATAAGATAAAGATTTTTTATTTCTCCATTTTTCAATTTGTTTCCACCAAGAACTAATTTTTTCTTTATTAGATTTATTAATGTCAGGATATTTTTTCTTAATAACTTGAATCATTTTACCTAAAACATTTAAACAATCTCCAACGATTGCAACGTCTGCTTTTACAATCTTATTGATAGAGGAAGGATCGATATCAATATGTATTTTTTTTGATTTTGGAGAAAAAGAGTCGACTTTACCCGTAATTCTATCGTCAAATCTTGCGCCAATATTAATCATCAAATCACAATCATGCATTGCATTATTAGCTTCGTAAGTTCCGTGCATTCCCAGCATGCCTAAAAATTGATTATCATCTCCAGGATATGCACCTAATCCTTGCAGGGTGGATGTGATTGGAAATCCAGTTAAATTTACAAATTCTCTTAATGACTCTGATGCTTTAGTTCCAGAATTAATGACTCCTCCTCCAGAGTAAATTATAGGCTTGGTAGCTTTAGCTATTAAGGCAACTGCTTTTTCTATTTCATTATCATCGCCTACTGTAATGGTCTGATAACTATCAAATTCAATTTTAGTTTTGTCTACATAGTTTCCTTTTTGAAACTGAACATCTTTAGGAATATCAATTAATACAGGTCCTGGTCTTCCGGTGGTTGCAATATGGAAAGCTTTATGAATAATTTCGGATAATTTATTTACGTCTTTTACAAGCCAATTGTGTTTAGTACATGGTCTCGTAATTCCAGTGGTATCACACTCTTGAAAGGCATCGGTTCCAATTAAGTGAGTTGGAACTTGGCCTGTAATACAAACTAGAGGAACTGAATCCATGTAAGCATCGGTTAGAGCTGTGACCATGTTCGTTGCTCCTGGTCCTGAGGTTACTAAAACTACACCTGGTTTACCGCTTGACCTGGCATAGCCTTCTGCAGCATGTCCAGCTCCCTGCTCGTGCCTTACTAAAATATGCTGAATTTTTTTTTGTTTAGAAATTTGATCGTATAAAGGAAGAACAGCACCACCTGGATAGCCAAAGATATATTCTACTTTGTGCTCCTCCAAAGCTTTAAATACAATTTCTGCCCCTGTTAACTGTTTTGTCATAATCTCCCAAAAAATGAATGTATCTAATGTTATTTAACGGTCAAGATTTAGAAATGAGATTTAGTAAATTTTTTTTCCAGTTAGATGCCTGATTTTGCTCGAAAGATAACCAATTTTTCATTTGTCCTCTTTGCCAGGTCATTTGTCTTTTTACGTACTGTCTTGTTCTAATATTGCTTAATAATATTGCTTCTTTTAAAGAAATCTCTTTATTTAAATATCTAACAATTTCCTTTAATCCCAAAATATGATTGGCACTTAAATCACTTTTAACTTTTAACTTTAAAAACTTCTTCACTTCATTAAGTGCTCCGTTTTTAATCATAGATTTAAATCTTTTTTCAATTCTTAAATGAAGTTTTGTTTTTTCTAAATTTAAAAAAATTTTTACAAAGTTAAAATTTACTAGAGCATTGGTTGTTTCTTTGTGCCAATCTAGAATAGATTTTTTTGTATAATATTTAATTTCATAGGACCT
>JAYQRG010000012.1:19308-24068 GCA_038146245.1 Candidatus Pelagibacteraceae bacterium
GATAATATTTTAATTTCTTTATAAACCTGCATACTATCTGCATTGATTATTTCTCCATTTAGTTTCTTTGCAATAAATATTGCGGCAGACGACTTTCCTGAAGCTGTGGGACCAGCTATTAGAATAACTTTGTTCACAAAAAAAATTATTTAATTTTTATGCCAATATATTTGGTTGTATTGCTTGAATCAACAATGGTAAAGAGTAATGACTTATTTCCAGATGCAATTTCTTTCTGCAGTTTTAATTTAAAATCCTGAACGTCTTTTATAGGTTTTTTTTGTATAGCAATAATCGCATCTCCTTCTCTAACAGCAATATTTTCAAAAGGGCTATTATCTTCGATATTCACTATGATTACTCCTATTTTATTTTTAAGCATAGGTTTTAATTTAATATCCTCAGAAGTAATGTCTCGCACACTAATGCCTAATTTTTTCATGGGTGTTTCTTTAGTTTTAACAGGTGCAGATTCTTTAAACTCACTTGACTCTTCTAATCTTCCGACCTTAACCGTCTTTTCTATTATTTTTTTATTTCTCCAAATTTTAAGTGCCGCATCTTTACCAATAGGAGCATCCGCAACATATTTAGGAAGATCTCTCATAGTCTTAATTTCTTTATTGTTAAATTCTAGAATTACATCTCCAGATTCAATTCCAGCTTTTTTGGCAGGGCCATCTGCATTAATATCAGTAACAAGAGCTCCTACTGCAGATTTCATACCTAGGCTATCTGCTATATCTTTTGTTACAACTTGAATTCTAACTCCTAACCATCCTCTTCTTGTTTCTCCATATTTAACTAATTGATCAATTACATGTTGGGCGGCATTGGAAGGAATTGAAAATCCAATTCCCATAGAACCACCTGATGTAGAAAATATTGCTGAATTTATTCCTATAACTTCACCATCTAAATTAAATAAAGGACCACCTGAGTTACCTGGATTAATTGGTGCGTCTGTTTGAATGAAATTATCGTATCTTCCCATTTGAATATCACGGTTAATTGCAGAAATAATTCCGCTAGTGACCGTTCCACCTAAACCAAAAGGATTTCCAATAGAAATAACCCAATCCCCAACTCTTGCTTTTTCGGAATCTCCAAATTTAACAAATGGAAATTTATCTTTTGTTTTTAATTTTAAAACTGCAATATCACTTAGATTATCCAGTCCCACAATCTCGGCGTCATATTCTTTTCCGTTGGTTAATTTTACAATTATATTTGTAGCTCCTTGAACTACATGATTGTTTGTAACGATATAACCATTTTCATTGATAAAAAATCCTGATCCTAGTGCTGATGATTTTCTTTTTTGAGGTGGTAAATTTTGATTAAACTCCTTAAAAAAATCTTCAAAAGGTGAGCCTGGAGGAAATTGGAATGGAAATGGGTTTGCTTTTGTTTCTTGTACGATAGTTGTAGAAATGTTTACGACCGTTGGGATAACCTTTTCTGCTAAATCTGCAAAACCTTTGCTGATATCTCTCGCAAATGCATTTATCGTGAAAGTATTTAAAAAAACAACAAGGAATAAAATTCTAGATATTGTTCTCATTAATGTTTTATTACCCAAATCAATATAAACCCAATTATAGCAAAAAAAAGGCCTCCAGATCTTAATTTTTGAGCAGGTAAATCCTTCATAACCATCATCATTTTTTTCATTTGTTCAGGAAAAGCAAAATATAAAACACCCTCGATTACAAATAGCAATCCTAGAGCAACGATAAACTCATTCATTTATTAAATTACTGCTTAGTAGCTGGAGCTGATGGTGCTGAGGTACTAGATCCTGCTCCAGATTTTCCAAAAAATTTAAAAAATTCACTATCCGGCGACAAAATAAGAGAAGTATCTTTGCCAATTAAAGATTTTTCATAAGCTTGCATGGATCTATAAAAAGCAAAAAACTTGGGGTCTCTACCAAATGCATTTGCAAAAATTTTATTTCTTTGGCCATCCCCTTCTCCTTTTAAAATCTGACCTTTTTTATTAGCTTCCGCTAAAATAATGGTAACTTCTTTATCCGCTTTCGATTTTATGGTTTGCGCTACCTCTGCACCTTGTGCTCTAAATTCTTTTGCTTCTCTTTGTCTTTCAGTTTGCATTCTTTTATAAATGGCGTCACTGTTAGCTTTTGGAAGGTCCGCTCTTTTAATCCTAACATCAATTACTTCAATACCAAATTGCTTTGCCTCGTTATTTACATCTTTAGTAATCTGACTCATTAATCTTCCTCTTTCTTTTGAAACTAAAGTTGCAAGTTCTTCCTTACCTAATACTCCTCTTATTCTACCATTTATAATCGTTGATAATCTTGATCTTGCACCGTTTTCATTACCAACTGTAATATAAAATTTTAATGGATCTATAATTTTAAATCTTGCAAAAGCATCTACGATTATTCTTTTTTGATCTGATGCAATAATTTCTTCAGGAGGTGCATCTAAATTTAAAATACGTTTATCAATGTAAACTAAATCTTGAATAACTGGAATTTTATAGTTAAGCCCAGGTTTTTGAATTGTTCTTTTTGGTTCTCCAAATTGTAAAACTAAAGCTTGCTGAGTTTCTTGTACTGAAAAGAATGTTAAATAACCTAAAAACCCAATCACAATAACTAGAAAGCCAACAATTTTTATCGTTTTTTCATTCATATTATTTTTTATTTTTAATCTCCGGTAATGGTAAGTATGGCACTACTCCACTTCCTGATTTTTTATCGATAATAATTTTATTAATATCAGCCATTACCTTTTCCATCGTCTCTAAATAAATTCTTTCTTGGGTAACTGTTCTTGCTTTAACGTATTCATTATATACTGCTAAAAATCTGCTAGCTTCCCCTTCTGCAAGCGCCACCACTTGTCTCTTATAAGCTTCGGCATCTTGAGTAATTTTTGCCGCTTCCCCTCTTGCTCTTGGAATGACATCGTTTGAATAAGCTTCAGCTTCGTTTTGCTGTCTTTCTTTATCTGCTTTTGCAGCTTGAACATCTCTAAAAGATTCGATCACTTCATTTGGTGGGTCTGCCTTTTGAGTTTGAACTTGTGTAATTTGAATTCCAGATCCATATGAATCTAAAACTTCTTGCATAATTTTTTGGGTTTCAATTTCTATCTTTGCTCTTCCTTCGGTAAGAATGGATTGAATACTATTTTTTGCAACTACTTCTCTCATGGAAGTTTCGGCAACGCTTTTTACCGTTTCTCTCGGGTCTTGAATGTTGAATAAGAATTTTCCAGCATCTTTAATAATCCAAAAAACTGAGTAGTTTATATCAACGATATTTTCATCTCCTGTTAACATCAAACTTTCTTCAGGAACATCTCCCACTCTTGGTGCTCTCCCGGAGTCAGATGCTGACCTATAACCAACATCCACTCGGTTTACTTTTGTAACTTTTGGCGTAAGTGCTGTTTCAATTGGGTAAGGTAAATGATAATGAAGACCTGGTTGGGTTTGTTTAATAAATTTACCAAATCTTAAAACCACTCCTTGCTCATCTGGTCCTACTCTATAAAAGCCACTAGCAAACCATATAGCAATCGCAATAATTAAGAATAAAAATATAGGTTTATTATCTCCAGTTCCAAAACCTTTTCCTGGAAATATTTTTTTTAAAGTATTTTGAAATTCATTGGCTAAATCATCAAAATTAGGAGGTCTTCTACCAGGGCCTCTGTCGGATCCTGAGTTGTCATCGCCACCTGAACCGCCCCAGGGTGATTTTGCAAAATTAAATATTTTTTCGATCATGAATAAAAATTTAAATTATTAGTAACCCTTTAAATAATGACTATAAGATGAAATACAAGGATAGATATTGTATAAATTCCAATTAATTTTGAGTTTATAAGCAAGATTAATTAAATATGAGTGTTGTTAAAAAAAAAATCAACGGTATCAAAAAAATTATAGCTATTTCTAGTGCTAAAGGTGGAGTTGGTAAATCAACGATCTGTGCAAATCTTGCATGTGCAACATCAAAATTAAATTTAAAAGTTGGAATTCTAGATGCGGATATTTATGGTCCCTCTATTCCCCAATTATTTTCAATTAATGAAAAACCAATAACCGATGGAATGATTTTAGATCCTATAGAAAAATATAACTTACAACTAATGTCGATTGGTTTTTTAGTGGATCAAAATGTTCCTATGATTTGGAGAGGCCCCATGGTCTCAAGTGCCATTAAAACTTTTACAAATAAAGTGAGATGGAAAGATATTGATGTACTATTTATTGATATGCCTCCAGGAACTGGAGATGCTCTACTTACTTTTTCTCAAGAGATTCAAATAGATGGAGCAATCATTATAACTACTCCTCAAAAATTATCTGTTAATGATGCAAATAGAGGAATTGAAATGTTTAAAAAGTTAAATGTTCCAATATTCGGAATCATTGAAAATATGTCCTTTATCAAAGATAAAGACAATTCTGTTTCTTATCCTTTTGGAAAAGATGGGGCTTTATCTTTAATCAATAAACATAATCTAGAGCTATTAGCAAATCTCGAAATTAATGATGAGCTAAGTAAATCTTCTGATATTGGAATTCCTTTATTAGAATCAGATTTAAATTCTGAAATATCAAAAAATTTTTTAAAAATTGCTGAAAAAATAAAAAGTAAATTATATAACTAAATCTTGTTTTCCAAGCGTATCCATTAATTCATTCCACTCTCTTTTGCTAAGACCAGAATTTTCATGGTTTAAAGCCTTGCCATTCATAAAAGATTTAATAAC